>NZ_JBQIQO010000004.1:0-95183 GCF_056799795.1 Rikenella sp. | reverse complement strand
CCCAAATCCAAACCCCATGCTCGGCGCGGCACGGCTCGAAAACCGATTACGGTTTTCGAGCCCAAAGAACAACACAGCCCAAAGCAGAACCCAGTTCTCCGACTCGTGTCCGCCTCACTGCGGCTCCGCTTTCGCTCCGCCTCTTTTTCGCGCGCCTGCGCGATTCATTCTATTTCGGCTCACCGCCGAAATAGTTGAATCGCTTCTTTAGGCGGCGGCGCGCGTTTTAGTTTGAGGGTACTGCGCTCGGGCCGCGCGGGCCCCACGTCCCGTGGACGGGCAAAACTTCGTTTTGCTGCGGCAGTCTCAGACCAACTCTTTGTTCCGTTCTCTCTTCGCGCACTTTGAAAATCTTGCCAAAACGCGCAAGCGCATTTTGACAATTTCCCTCCTAAGGCAGGGCGCGCGTTTGTCCTACTGGGGGACTATCCTTACGCCAGGCGGGCGCACCCTTCGGGTGTTTTAATGGCAGCCTCTACCCCAAACGGTAACAGCCCCCCTAATGCTTACCGAAACTTCACGCCAACGTCCGGGCCACGGCACGAAATGCTTCACCCGTCACCGAATCGCGAGAGGCAATCGGCTCCCCGGCATCGCCCCCCTCTGCAATCGCCTGCACCAACGGGATCGAACCCAGAAACGGAACCCCCTGCTCTTTCGCTAATGCGGCCACTCGACCGTCCGACCCCGCCGGCCCGAAAATATAGTACTTATTCTCCGGCAGCTCCGCAGGCGTAAACCACGCCATGTTCTCGACAATCCCACGAATCGGAACCCCGACGTTCTCGTTCCGGAACATCACGATCCCGCGCACCACATCCGCCAAGGCCACCTCCTGAGGCGTGCTTACGACCACCGCCCCCGAAAGCTTCAACTCGCTGACGATCGTCAGGTGCAAGTCCCCCGTTCCCGGCGGCAGGTCGATCAACAGATAGTCCAGCTCACCCCACGCCGTCTGGTGCAACAGCTGCCTCAACGCGTTGGTCGCCATCGGCCCCCGCCACACCAAAGCATCCGAACCCGAAATGAAAAATCCGATCGACATCACCTTCACCCCATACGCCTCCGCAGGCAGGATGTATTCCAGATCGGAACCGTCTTCGGCCACCTCGGCCACCGGTTTATACTCCTCCACGCCGAACATCTTCGGCATCGAAGGCCCGTAGATGTCCGCATCCAAGACCCCCACCCGAAAACCCTCGGCCGCCAGGGCCACCGCCAGATTGGCCGTCACGGTGCTCTTCCCCACCCCGCCCTTCCCCGACGCCACCGCAATCACCTGCCCCACTCCGCTCATCGAGCTCTTCTCCCGCATCGCCTGCTGCTTCGCCGCCTTCGAGTCCGGCGGCAGCGGCTCGGACACCACGATCACCGGCGAAACACCGGTCGCTTCGGTCAGAATCGCCTCCGCCGCCCGCCGCACGGAAGCGGCCATCGGATCCCGCGGTTTGGTCAGTTTCAGCGTAAAACGCACCGCTCCGGTCGCCGGATCGACCTGAAGATGTTCCACCATCCCCAGCGACACGATATCCTTGTCCTGCTCCGGATGGGTCACCCCCTTGAGCAGCTCCAGCACCTCTTCGTTGGTCAATATCGTCATGATTGGTTCCGTAAACTCTGGTTAATCAATGCTTCGAGCCGTTCCAACGCCACCTCCTGCGGAATGTTGCGCTCGACGACCTCTTTCCCCCGGTACAAGGTCACCACGCCGTTCCCCGCTCCGACATAACCGAAATCGGCGTCGGCCATCTCGCCCGGACCGTTCACGATGCAGCCCATCACGGCGATCTTCAGCCCCGGATAGTGTCCGAACCTGGCCTTGACCGCCCGGGCAACCTCCTGGAGCTCGAACAGCGTCCGACCGCAGCCCGGACACGAGATAATCTCGGTCTTCGAGATCCGGGCCCGCGCGGCCTGCAAAATCGAAAACGAAAGCGAGGTCAGATCGAAATCCGGCGTCACATCCCGCTCGGTCTCGACCAAATTCCCGGCCGAGTCTTCGTCGTATTCGGTGGCAAAAACTTCGTTCACGATCCATATCCCGTCTCCGAAGCCGTCGATCAGCAGCGCGCCGAAGTCCGCCGCCGCATAGAGCTGCAACCGCTCCAAATCCCGCTGGCCATAACAGCGGCTCATAATCACCGGGTTCTGCAACCCGTGCCGCATCAGCTGCACGAAGCAGGCCCGAATCTCGCCCACCCAATGGCTGTTCTCGGACACCAATACGAGTATCCTTTCCGGATGGCTCTCCAGCCACTCCAAAAACTCATACGAGAGGTGTTCCAGCGTGCAGGCGATCCAGCCCTGTCCATGATCCAAGCCCTGCATCGCCTGCCGCGGCGTGACGAGCGCAAAGTCTTCCGGCGACAAGTCCGCACAGCCCTCCCCGACACGATCTCCCACCACAATAGGCGGTGCCCCGCCGCCGATCGTCACCCCGCGATACCGAACCGGAGTGGTCGCCCGCCGCACATATGTATAAGGATCGTACGGCACCGGCTCGTCGTCCACCGGAATATAGTTGTGCATCTCCCGGCCCACGAAATAGTCGGTCAAGATCCGTGCCGGCGCCATTTCATTCTCCGGCGCTTCGGTCAGCGAGACGCGAATGGTGTCCCCGATCCCATCGGCCAGCAAGGCGCCGATCCCCACCGCAGACCTCACCCTGCCGTCCTCCCCCTCGCCCGCTTCGGTCACGCCGAGGTGCAGCGGATAGGTCATCCCCTCTTCGTCCATCCGCGCGGCGAGCTTCCGATAAGCTTCGACCATCACCCGCGTATTGCTCGACTTCATCGAGATGACCACCCGGTCATACCCCTCGGCCCGGCAAACGTACAGGAACTCCATCGCCGACTCGACCATCCCGTCGGTCGTATCCCCGTACCGCGACATGATCCGGTCGGAGAGCGACCCGTGGTTCACGCCGATCCGAATGACCGTATTATAATACTTACAGACCTCGATCAGCGCCGTCAATTGCACCCGCAACCGCTCCAACTCCGCCGCGTACTCGGCGTCGGTATAGTCCAGCTGCCGAAACGTGGCCCGCTTGTCGATAAAATTACCGGGATTGATCCGCACTTTGCTCACATACTGCGCTGCAATCAAGGCCACCTGCGGATTGAAATGGACGTCGGCCACCAGCGGCACATAACACTCCCGCTCCTCGATCCGCCGACGGATGGTCAGCAGCCGCTCCGCCTCGGTTCGCCCCGGCGCGGTGAGCCGCACGAGCTCGGCCCCCGCCTCCGCGATCCGCAGCACCTGAGCGGCCGAAGCCTCGACGTCGGCCGTATTGGCGGTGGTCATCGACTGCACGACGACCGGCGCATCGCCGCCCAGCACTAAACGGCTGCCGATCCGAATGGGGTGGGTCCGCCGACGGGAATAGCTGAACAGATGAGGACAGTAGCGTTTCATGAGAGAAAACGATGGCGGAAACCGAAAAGACAAGTGTGGAGAATACCGGGTTCGAACCGGTGACCTCTTGCATGCCATGCAAGCGCTCTACCAACTGAGCTAATTCCCCGTTCAGACTCCACAAATATAGCCCTTTTTTCGACAGCCACAAATATTATCCGAACGAAGTATTGGTTTTTTCGAATAAATGGCATAGATTTGTAAGCGCGATTTACCGGTTATGCGCACCGACGCATACAAAATTCACTACCCAATATGGAACTCAAAAAATCACCCAAGGCCGACCTGGAAAATAAGCGGAGCTATTTTCTGGAGATCGGTATCATCGTGGCGCTGGCGGCATGTATCGCCATGTTCAGCTGGAGCCAGAAGGAGCGTGTCATCGAGGTCGTCGAACAGGCTCCGGTCGTGGTCGAAACGGAAATGATGGAGGTGACCATTCAGGAAGACAAGCGGCCGCCGGCGCCGATGAAAACTCAGGCGGTGGCGATCTCGGAAATCCTGAACGTGGTGAAAAACGACGCCAAAATCGAACCGACGGTCAATATTCTCGACCTGGACGTGACGCAGGATCTGGCGGTGGACGTGACGAAGTTCGGGGGGACGTATACGGGCGAGGAGGAAGCGGAGGACGATACGCCGGTGGTGGTGGCGGAAACCATGCCGACTTTCATGGGCGGGACGGTGGACGACTTCGCGAGATGGTGCGGGAAACATATCGTCTATCCGCCGGCGGCACAGGACAACGGCTCGCAGGGACGGGTCATGGTGCAGTTCGTGGTGGAACGCGACGGCTCGATCAGCCATGTGACGGTGTTGCGGGGGGTCGACCGGCTGTTGAACGACGAGGCGGTGCGGGTGATCAAGAGTGCGCCGAAGTGGACGCCGGGGTCGAACCGGGGGAAACCGGTGCGGGTGTATGTCAATGTGCCGATCAACTTCGTGTTGTCGGATTAGGTTAAACGTGTTTTTTACTCCTTGTGTAACATAGGAAAGGCGGTCTCCGTAACGGAGACCGCCTTTCGTTTTTATCGAACCCGGTCGAATCAGTTGGCCTGGATGGTACCGGTGTAGGAAGCGGTGTTCCCCATGTTCGGAACCAGGGTCAGCGTGGCCAGCCCGTTGTCGATATTATAGTTCAGGTGGAAAACGTACTTCACGTTATCCCACTCGGTCTGGAAAACGAGCGTCCACTGCGAGCCGTTGTTCATGTCTTCCCAGAAGGTGAACCGGTTGGTCGTGAAGTTGATCCGTTTCGGAATCATCGTCACGTTCTCGGCCACGGACACGTAAGGCAGGTTCACTTCCAAATAGCCGGGATAGATGGTGACGTAGTTATTCCACTGGTTGAGCGCCTGCTGGGGCCCGGCGAATTCGGGGGTCAGATAGGAGGCGGAGAAGGTGAAGTTGTGGCTCTGGAGGGCGTTGGTCATTTGAGAGACCATGGCCTCTTTCCGTTCGGTACGTTTGGCGTCGCGGACGGCTTGTTTGCTGTAGTCCTGAGCGGTGGCGCCGGCTACCAGCGCGACCATCATCAATGATAAAAATAACTTTTTCATAGTTTATTGGTGTTAGTGTGTGTTTTATTTCTGTTTCCCGCCCCGGGCTACCGCCTGTGGGACGCGGGTACGCTATTGGGTGCGGGCAATTGCGGGTTCAGTTGGTCGGCGTCGTCGGTTGTCTTCAGCGGGATCTATCTGCATTTCTATGCGACGTATTTCCATCCCAGTTTCTCCAGCAACCGCGGCTACGGTTTTCAGTTGCGTTGCCTCTCGGAATAAACGGGACGCTCGGCATTCGAATGCTGGCGGGAACTACCCCAATATTAGGAAGCCTCTACCCTACTTTTGAGTCGAATCCTGCGGTTCGCAGAACCGCGCGGGCCAAAGCCTCCCCCAGCGGAGGCCCGCAACTGAGGTTGCTTTTGGGGCCCGCAGGCTTCGGCCCTTAAAAGCACTTTCCCATTCACTCACGCCGAAAACGGACGGACGCCCGGGAGGAACAGCAACTCTCGACGCACAAGCGGCGTGTTGCGGGCCTCCCGGTGGGAGGCGTCCGGCCCGCGCGGTTCTGCGAACCGCAACTACAACGCCCCCATTCTGCGAGGTTCGGGCTGCGGCGTCCGGCCCGGGCATCAAAGATGCCCCGCCGCAAGCCCGGCGACCCTACGGGTCGCAAAAACTCGACCCTTTTGTAAGATTCGTCCTCGGCGCGCCTTGTTAAAACAGTTCGCTGCCAGCGGTGAATGCAACGAGCCCTGTCGAGTTGCAGTCCGCCGCCCGGGGTGGCGGCGAACTGCGCGGCTCAAAGAGCCGCAAGAGCATAGCCCCAAGCACTGCCCCGTGTCAGCCCCACTGCGGCTCCGCTTTCGCTCCGCCGTGTTTTCGCGCGCCTTGCGCGATTCATTCTATTTCGGCTCACCGCCGAAATGATTGAATCGCTCCTTTAAGCGGGGCGCGCGGTCAAGCTTTGTCCCGTCTAAAACTGCCCTGCGCGAGCGGCGTCCGGTTAATAAGGCAAAGAGAACCCTAGCAAAAGCCCGATGGGCGCCCCGGCGGGACAGAGCGATACTGCGTATCGCTTAATCAGCTCAGCCAAGTTCTTGGTGCGCGCCGGGGAAATCTTGTCAAAACACGCAAGCGAGTTTTGACGATTTCCCTCTTTAGGCGGCGGCACGCGATCTGGTCATTGCCCCGGCTGGAACTGTTCTTTCTGTTCACAGAAAGAACCAAAAAAACTTTAGACGGATGCTGACGCATCCTAAAGCTGCCGACGGCCTTAACCAACGCGACAGCCTTGATCCAACCCTCCGTCCGCGCCTTAAGAAAGAACTATCTCGACCCCCAAAAGCACAATTACCATGCCAAAAGAAGAAAAAGAGATGGAGAATCGCTCGATTTTTAATATATTAGCCCCGTATTATCCGTTGCTCCGTCGCCGCAGGCCGGTCGACAAAAAGGCATAAAAATTGATACGGAAAATCCGGCGGATAATCGCCACAACACCGATTGTAAGATCAACGTGTTTCAGGAACAACACATCCAATAACAGATGAATCACACACTACGAACACTCGGCGCTACGCTCGCAGCAGGGATCTGTTTCGGCACCGCGGCCGCGCAGGAGACCACGCAACAGGCGCTCACGTTGCAGGAGGCCATCGAACTCAGCTATCGGCAGAGCCCTGTCCTGGAGGCACAGCGACAGGCACAGGAAGCCGCCGTGCTGAACCGGAAATCCGTATGGGGACTCCGGATGCCGCAACTCGGAATCGGAGCCGCCTACACCTATATGTCCAAGGACATCAAGGCTTTCGACCTGAACAAGGAGAAAGAGGCCGCTTTGCAGGCTATCGGACAGCTGCCGCTCCCCTTTCCGATCCCGGGCGAAGTCATTCAGGCGGTACAGGGACTCGACCTGAGCCTAACGCTCCAGAAGAAACAGTTCGCTACCGTAGGGGCTACGGCGGCCGTACCTATATATATGGGCGGCAAGATCAACGCAGCGGTGAACGCCGCTAAGATCGGCGTCGAAAAGAGCGACCAGGAGGCGGCGAAGGCACAGACCGACCTGTTCGCACAAGTCGTCGAACGGTATTACGGCCTCTCGCTGGCGCATCACGTACTGAAAGTCCGCGAAGAGGTCACGGAAGGGATGCGGAAACACTTGGACGACGCTATCAAGCTGGAGGCCAACGGGATGATCGCATCGACCGAAAAACTCTACGCCGAAATGTTCCTCGCCAAAGCGGAGGGGGAACAGACCGCTGCCGGTCTTCAGATCGGAACCATCAACCGCGCGCTCGGCGCTTCGCTCAATCGCGAGGGAAACTACCTGCCGATTACGGCATTGTTCATCGTCGACAGCCTGCGACCGCTCGACCATTACCTGGAACGCGTCAGACAGAACAGCCCGATTCTCAAACAGGTCGAGCTGACCCGCCGGCTGGCCGAAGAGGGGGTGCGGGCCGCACGGGCCTCTTTCCTGCCCGAGGTGGCGGCGATGGGGGCGGTCAATGCGTGGGACTGGCAACTGACTCAGCTGGCACCGAGGTGGATGGTAGGAGCCGGCGTGAAATTGCGCATCTTTGACGGCTTGGGGAGCGAATACAAACACGCTTCGGCGAAACGGCAGGTGCGACAGGTCGAAGCCATGCAGGTGCAGGCGGAGAACGACCTGATGACCCTGACCGAAAAACTCTATAACCAACTCAAAAGCTCGGCGGCGGAGGTGAATGCCTTGCAGGCGACGGTGGCTTTCGCGGAATCGTACCTCGACGCCAAACAACGCGCTTTCAGCGAGGGGATCGCCCCCTCTTCGGACGTGGTGGACGCGCGGATGAACCTCGCCAAAGCCAAGGTTGAACGGCTCGCGGCGGCTTACACGTTCGACGTGACGCTGGCCCAGCTGCTGGCGCTGGCCGGCGAAACCGAAGCGCTCGGAAGCTACATGTATCAACCCGACTTCCGGACGATCGACAACGACTAACCTTTACGATCATCACTCTCAATCCCTTAGGACTATGAAATCGAAAGTATATACCATTGCGCTCATCATCATCGCGACGATCACGGTGGTGGCATTCATCGGGTGGTTCGTGCTCAAACCCGCTCCGTACATCATGCAGGGGACGGTCGAGGCGACGAGCTACAAAGTGTCGTCCAAAGTACCGGGCCGGGTGGACAGCCTGACGGTCAAACGGGGCGATGCGGTGCGGAAAGGCCAGTTCCTGTACGGCATCAGTTCGCCGGAAGTCTTCGCCAAACTGACTCAGGCGGAGGCGGCGAAGGACGCTGCGACGGCTCTTCAGGACAAGGTGGATGCCGGAGCTCGGAAACAGCAGATCCAACAGGCTTACGAAATGTGGCAGAAGGCGTTGGCCGGGCTGGATCTGGCTCAGAAAACATACGATCGGGTGAAAAACCTGTACGATCAGGGGGTGGTGCCGGCTCAGAAATTAGACGAGGCGGAGGCGAACTTGCGGGCGATGAAGACGACGGCGACGGCGGCAGAAGCGGGGTACAGCATGGCCAAAGAGGGGGCTCAGTGGGAAGAGAAGGCGGCGGCCAAGGCGCTGGTGGCACAGGCGGGCGGAGCGGTGAGCGAGGTGGAGTCGTTCGTGACGGAGACACGCCAGTTCGCACCGGTGGACGGAGAGGTGTCGAGCGTGATCTCGGAAAACGGCGAACTGGTGGGAACGGGCTATCCGGTGGTGACGGTGGTCGACCTGAAGGATTCGTGGGCGGTATTCAACATCAAGGAGACGCTCTTGCCCAAAATCAAGCTCGGAACGAAGTTCGATGCCTATTTCCCGGCGCTGGACAAAACGTATGAAATGAAGGTGACTTACATCGCGGCGGAGGCGTCGTATGCTACGTGGGCGGCGACGCGCACAAGCGGTGAGTTCGATGTCAAAACGTTCGAAATCCATGCCCGCCCGATAACGCCGATCGCTAATCTCAGACCGGGAATGTCGGTCACGGTGGATTATAATAGCTTATAAACCATTCGTTTGATTCGTGTCTACCCGCAGGGAACCGTACCTTTCTTTCAAGAAAGGTACCCAAAGAACTTTCATGATAGCTACGCTATGCCTTAGGCTCCGCAGTCCTCATTCTCTGTGACTGCTTTTGGGTCGGGGTTGTAGCGCGCCCAAAGTTTAGCTCGCATTAGCGCGCTACAACTCCCGGCCCAAAGAAAAGTCTGAGAACCGGGCCGCCGGCAGCGGGAGGATGCGTTAGCATCCGTCTAAAGTTTTTCTGGTTCTCTTTGTGAACAAAGAGAACAGTACCCTCCCGGGCAAAAACAGATAATCGAACTGTTAAATACAATGACCCGCATGGGACCATTCAGGAAGAGCATACTACGCGAGATCAGGCATTTCGGGCACAGCAAAGTACTCGTGACCGCCGTCATCGTGTTGCCCGCCGTGATGAGCGTACTCTACAGCCTGCTTTTTGCGAAAGGCGTGATCGACGACCTTCCCGTCGCCGTGTATGACGGCGACAAGACCGAGCTGTCGCGGCAGTTGATCCGGATGGTAGACGCCACCCCGGCGGCGGCCGTGACCCTGCATGTCGAGAGCATCGAACAGGGTCGGCACGCGATGGTACAAGGGCTCGTGAGCGCCGTACTCGTGATTCCGAAAGGCCTGCAAGCCGACATCTACGCCGGGCACGGAGGCGCGCAAGTGACCGCCGAAATCAGCGGAGCCCAGATTCTGAACTCCGGGATGCTGCGGCGCGACATCACCACCGTGCTGCAAGCCTTCAATATCGGCGTCGAGACCCAGCTGTTGGGGGCCCGCGGGATTCCGCAACGGAAAGGATATGCCATGGCCTACCCCATTCCGTTCGAAAAACACGTTCTGTTCAATCCTTACGGGAGCTATGCCTACTACCTGCTGCCGGGAGTGATGTTCCTCGCCTTGATCGTGACGGTCGCGATCGTGACAGTCTATGTGGTGGGGATCGAGCTCAAGGAGGGGACGGCACCCGAGTGGATCGAGACGGCCGGGGGGAGTGTGACACGCGCGCTGGCAGCTAAATTGACGCCTTATCTGCTGATGTTCTGCCTCATCTCGGTACTGATGAACACGCTGCTCTACCGGTTTCTCGGGATGCCTTTCCACGGGCATGCCGCGGTGATTCTGGTATTGGGGAACCTCTTCGTGATTTTGGCCTACATGGCCATCTCGGTCATGCTGGTCGCCCTGACGGCGAACACACGCTTCTCGATGTCGATCGCCGGCGGGTTCGCTACGGCTTCGCTCTCATTCTGCGGGCTCACCTTTCCCGCACTGGGGATGTATCCGGCGATCGTCGCTCTGTCGAAACTCTTTCCCTACACCTTCTTTATCGACCTCTTTATCGAACAGAGCCTCCGGGGAGCTCCGCCGGCGCGGTCGCTGGGCGACCTGGCAGCTATGGGAGCATTCGTCGTCGCCATGGCGCTGTTGATGCCGAGACTCAAACACATCGCGTTGAACCCGAAATACTACGGGAAAGATTGATGCCATGAAAAAATTCTGGGAAATAACGAAAGCCGAACTCGTCTCGATCTTCAAAGACGGAGGCGCGATGCTGATCCTGTTGGGGGCGATGCTGATCTACGGGACGATCTACCCGTTGGTATATGCGCCTCAGGTGGTGCGGAAGTTTCCGGTAGCGGTGGTCGATCTGGATCACACGGCACGCAGCAGGGAGCTGACGCGGATGCTCGACGCCACGCCTCAGGCGGCGGTGCGGTACGAGGCAGAGAGCCTGGAGGAGGCGAAGTCGCTCTTTCTCCATCGGAAAGTCTACGGGGTGCTCTATATTCCGAACGGGTTCCAAAAGCGGATTCTGGCGGGCGAACAGAGCTATGTCAGCTTCTATGCGGACGGGGGTTACTTCCTGCTGTACAGCGACTTCCTGAATGCGGTGAGCAACGTGGTGATTACGGCGGGGGCGGAGGTGCAGATGGGGACTTTGATGGCTGCGGGACTGAACAAAAAGGAGGCGGAGTGGATGGCGAGGCCGGTGGATTACCGGGTGAATGTGCTCTACAATCCGGGGGGAGGATACGGGACGGCGATTATGCCGGGGGTGCTGGTACTGATTTCTCAACAATTGCTGCTGGTGGGGATCGGCTTGGTTTGCGGAACGTGGTACGAACGGCGGATGTGGCACCGGTTCAGGGGTTATGGATCCGGGCGGTTGGTGTTGGGGAAGACGCTGGCTTATCTGGTGCTTTATGTGCCGTTGATGCTCTATATGTTCGGTTTCCAGTATAAATTCTTCGACTATCCGATGAAGGGGAGCCACTGGTCGGTGCTGGCGGTTTTCGTCCCTTACCTGCTGTCGATCATCTTCCTGGGGCTGACGATCGGGACGTTCTTCAAACGGCGCGAGAGCTCGATGCTGGTGATCGTGGTGACGTCGGTGATGTTTCTGGCGGTGAGCGGCATCACGTGGTCTACGGTGGGGATGCCGCAGTGGATGTATGCTTTGGGTCGGATGATGCCGTCGAGCAACGGGATGAATGCGGTGGTGCGGATCAGGACGATGGGGGCGACGCTGGCGGATGTGGGGCCGGAGTTCATCACGCTGTGGGTGCTGACGGGGATTTACGGCCTGACGGCGCTCTTGGCGATCGGGAGACGAATGAGGCGATTGCCTATGCTGGAGGTGCCGGCGTCGTTCTCGGAGACGGAGCTGCCGGCGGTGGTGGAGCAGCAGCAGGAAAAGACGGAATAACGCCTCTTTCTCACTGACTTTTGTTTTTGCCGGCTTTTCCGCCGGCATTTTTTATTTGTCTGATCTCCGCCCCGGGCTTCCGCGAAAGAGCTGACGGGAGGCAGAAGAGTGTCGGCGATAGTGGATTCAGTTGGTCTTCCGCCACGAGCAGCATCAATGGGGTGTTCTTGAGTTTTGGCGCGACGTACCTCTATACCAGTTACGCTGATTACCGCGGTTACGGTCTTCAGTTGCGTTGCCTCTCGGAATAAACGCGCCCAAAGGGCGTTTTGCTGGCAGCCTCTACCCCAATATTAGACAGTCTCTACCCTATTTTAAGTTGAATCCTGCGGTTCGAAGAACCGCACGGGCCGGACGCCGCCCCCTCGGGAGGCCCGCAAACTCACTACGTTCGTTGCGTTCCGCCCGGGCGTCCGACTCGTTTGGCAATGCCCAATTCTTTCGAGTTCGGGCCGCGCGCTCCCCGGATGGGCCAAAGGCCCAGCGCGCAGGCCCGGCGGTTCTACGAACCGCAAAAGCACAGCCCATTCGTCCTCGGCGCGCGCCCCTCGCGCCGCTGATGCGTCGCTCTCGCCGAGGACGGCGATTCTACGAATCGCGCTATTCGCTCTTGGTTAAAGCGGGTCGCCGCCAGCGGTGAGTGCAACGAGCCCAGTCGAGTTGCAGTCCGCCGCGTGGGGTGGCGGCGAACTGCGCGACCCTAAAGGGTCGCAAGAGCACTACCCAAAGCCAAGCCCAACCCACAGCCCAAAGCTCGCCCCAATTCTCCGCTCCGTGTCGGCTTCACTGCGGCTCCGCTACCGCTCCGCCACGTTTTCGCGCGCCTTGGGAAATCTTGTCAAAACGCACAAGTGCATTTTGACGATTTCCCTCCTAAGGCGGGACGCGCGGTTTGGTTTGAAGAGACTGCGCTCGGGCCGCGCGGGCGCGCCCACAGGGCGTTTTAATGGCCGTCTCTATCCCCGTTCTTTGTCCGCGCGCCTGCGCGCGAACTTAGCATTATCCCGGCTGGAACTGTTCTTTTTGTGAACAAAAAGAACAAAAAAAACTTTAGACGGATGTTTCTCATCCTCAAGCTGCCGGAGGCCTTAACCAACGCGGCAGCCCCAGCCCAACTTAAATCACGGCACCGGATCGTAGCCGCTACCGCCCCAAGGATGGCAACGCAACAGGCGGCGCACTGTCAGATAAAATCCTCGAAATAGTCCATGCCGCCGAAACGCTTCCAACGCATAGGCCGAACAAGTCGGCGTAAACCGGCAGGAGTTGGGCAGAAAAGGAGAAATCGCCACCCGATAGATACGAATCAAAAAGACGAACGGAGCAATAGCTACCTGCCTCCTCCACCCGACCCGTCTCCGGAGTGCTCTGCCGCTTGTCGCTCGTCGCGCATCCTGATTAATCTCTCCCATATCGAAATCATCGCTTTTTCAATCGTCCGATACGCCGCCGGATCTCCCTTGCCCACATACGAAAAGGCCACATCCACCCCGATCTCGGATCGGTGCAACCGATAGGCCTCCCGCATCCTCCGCTTCAGCAGATTCCGATCCACGGCGCGTTTGTAATTCCGTTTCGGCACGATCACCATCATCCGATTGTCCCATGCTCCCGGGCGAAACCGACAGGTGCACTTCACCGGATAGACTAAAAACGCCTCTCCACACGTGAAGAGGCGTCCAATATCGCTCCGTGCAGCCAACCGCTCGCTCTTGGGCAACGTAAATCGCCTCCTCACCGCATCTCCCAGCTCGTCCGACCTATGTAACGACTGCGCATCCATGAGATTCATCACTTCCCCGTAGTAGCCGCCACAGACCGCCTACTGCTGCCGCTCCCCGACGATGCGGAAACTTTCGTCGCGGTCTTCCCTTTCTTAGTACCGGTCGATGCACCACCTTTGCCCGTCGCCTCGCCGCCCAAATCCTCCGCCGTCATCCCGAACCCTTCGACCGAACCGCCGCTGTTGATCGCTGCCACATACTTGTCGATCGCCATAGTCAAAGAGGGAAAACGAGGCGTCGGAGCCACGATGTCCACTTTCAATCCCCCCACCAAAGCCTCCCGGGCGGTCGCATTGCCCAGCGTCGCCACGATCATCCCCTCGGGCAGCACTTCGAACCGCTCCCGCAAAGCCCGCACGTCGGCCGAGCTGTAACAAGCCACCAAGTCATAATCGACGATCGAGATGTCCGACAAGTCCGCCGTCACCGTATGGGCCAAAATAATCTTCGTATACTTCACCCCGGTCTTCCCCAGCAAAGCCTCGATCTCCGGTTTATACGGATCCGACAGGGCGACCAGAAAACGCTCCTCCTTATGCTTGGCCACCACCTCCATCAAGTCCGCAAAGGTGGTCGTCCCGTAAAAAATCTTCCGTTTCCGGTAGACGATATATTTCTGCAAATAGAGCGCGATCGCCTCCGTCACGCAGAAATATTTCATGTCTTCCGGCACCTGGATCCGACACGCTTCGCACAATTCGAAAAAGTTGTCGATCGTCTTTCGCGAGGTGAAAATCACGGCCGTATGGGCCAGCACATCGACCCGCTGGGCGCGGAATTCCTTCGGCGTCACCCCTTCGACCGCAATAAAGGGCCGGAAATCTACTTCGAGTTTGTGTTTGGAAACCAGCTCAGAAAAAGGAGACTTGTCCGATGAAGGAGCCGGTTGAGCGATCAGTATCCGCTTTACTTTCTGTGTTTTCGCCATAAAATCAGTCGATCACGCTGCTGCTCTGTCGAATCGCCAGCGCAAGAATGAAACTCACCGGCAGGATTTCGACGAAGCAAAGGTACAAAATCCATTGCAATTTAGAAAACGAGCGTAATCTAAAGTATTTATACAGAGCTATAAAATGATAGACGACCAGCCCGCCGAGCACCACCAGACCGAAGGCGAAGAGCCGGCCGCTCACTCCGATGACGATGGCCAGCGGCGCATAAAGGAGGGAGATGAAGGTGACGTCGATGCGGTTGATGAAGGTGATCTCCTGAAAAACGCTTTTATCGTCGGTGAGCCACCTGAGCACGCGGAAGAGGATGCGCCGATAGAGCACGATCAGCAAAAAGAGGACGACGGAGCCTATAAAAAGGTAGTAGCTCTCGATGCGGGGCCAGCGGATCTCCAACCAGGCCATCACGAGGGCCGAACCGGCCAGCACGGCCAGAGCGATGCCGCTGCGCAGGAAATAGACGAAGTCGGCCCCCTGTCCCTCCATCAGGGTCAGGGTATCCTCCGTATGACCGATATTTTTCAGGCAACTCACCATATCGCGGCGAAAGCGATAGAGCACATAACAATAGAAGCAGATGAGGACGACCATGACGACGGAGGTCTGCCACGGATCGGCGGGCGGCGAGACGGGCACCAGGCCTCCGTGCGGTGTCAGCTCTTCGGAGAGGGTCGACCGACTGCCCCATATTTCGGCAGCCGAACCGGCCGGTCGCAGCCACTGCACCGAATCGACCGACCGACCGACCGTCTCCGGCCCGGTCGGAAAGAGCGTCGAACCGCCCGGCTGCTGAAAAAGATAGGTCGAAGATGCTGTATCCACCCCAAAAAGAGAAAAAAAAGGGAGACGAATCGTTTGCCGTCGCAAAGGTAGGAGTTTTCGGCCGAAGTGCATGTGCATGGGGTGTGGATATTTTCGGTTGCAGGAGTCGAACCCCCTGAAAACGAGTGGCGGATAATTTTCCGGATTTTGTGAAAAGGTTGTCGGAAACTTTTCACAACTTTCATCTTCCGAGACTTGATCCGCCCCGAAAAAAATCCATATGTCTGCCGGATCGAAAATCGCAACCGAAAAATTTCTTTTTTCATCCACAACATAGACCCGCTCCGAAACCGGGATTATCATCAGAATGAACCCGAAAAACGAATGTGAATCACTTCCCGATAAGACTGTTGAAAAAATCTAACAAATATTTATCAATCAACAGAATAGGATATGAGAAGATGTAAACAAAAAGGGGAAAGAATGTGAAAAACCAATCAGGCAACCGAAATTCGACCTTTTTATCCACGCCATCCACAGCTATTCTTACCCTTCTTTCTTGCTTATAAATAAATCTATCTCTTTTATTTAAAATGAAGGGAAAGGAAAGTTGTCGGGAAAAATGGTTATCTTTGTCGCCTCAATGCCCGGATAACGGGAGTGATCGAAGGGAGGTTAAGGAGACCGAGGCCGAAGAGGGCCGTTTGAAAAGAGATACGAAACATAGATAAATGACGACGGATCCTTTAGCGTGCGGGGATTCGGGTGACTCTTTTCGATAAAGAAGAGGAGATGCGCGCATAAACCTTGTAAAAAAACAAAAAAAGATACACGGATATGATTATCATGCCGATCAAAGAGGGCGAAAACATCGAACGGGCCCTCAAGAAGTTCAAACGGAAATACGAAAAGACGGGGGTGATCAAGGAGTTGCGTGCGCGGCAGTATTTCGTGAAGCCGTCGGTGAAGAACCGGGTACAACGGCTGAAGGCGATTTATGTGCAGGGGTTGCAACGGGAAGAGGAGTAGATATATTCTCTCGGGAATGTATACGGAGGCCTGGGGAACGGAAGTTCTCCGGGCCTTTTTGTGCCGGGCGATGTGCGCGTTTTGGGGTCGAGGCGGCCAGTTGAAATGCGCCAGCATTTCCTGTCCACGGGACGTGGGGCCCGCGCGGCCTGAGCGCAGTACCCTCCTGTTGGCGAAGACGCGCGCCCCGCCTAAAGAAGCGATTCAACTATTTCGGCGATAGCCGAAATAGAATGAATCGCGCAGGCGCGCGAAAAAGTTCGATTCCGCGCAAAGCTCTGTCGCCCGCCCGCTTAAGATGGCATATTCTGCCGGTTGGCACTTGGCCAATCCGGCAAGAATTGCCGCGGGCGACGGGACTAGGAGTAGCCCCGGCCATCTTTCAAGTGCCGAGCGGCAGCGGCGAAGCGAAAGCGGAGCCGCAGTGAGGCGGACACGGGGCGGAGAACTGGGGCGAGCTTTGGGCCGTGCCTGTTCTTCAGGCGCGAAAACCGTAATCGGTTTTCGCGCCGCGCTGGGCCGGGCATGGGGGATGAGATTTGGGCTGTGGATTGGGCTGAACTTGTTGTCCGTACTTTGGGTAGTGCTTTAGTCCGAGAGCGAATAGCGCGATTCCTCTGGAATCGCCGTCCTCGGCGGGGGCGACGCTTTAGCGGCGCGTGGGGGGCCGGGCGACAGGCCGAACACAACAGATTTAGGTTGTGAATTGGGCAGTGAGTTAGGCTGAATGCTTGCGACCTGAAAGGTCGCGCGGGCCGGACGCCTCCCACCGGGAGGCCCGCAACTCGCCATGCTCGTTTTAGGCCCCGCAGGCTTCAACCCGCTCAGGTAATTGCACTTTTGTAGACTTAGTTGCTCTTCCGCTGGCTCCGGCTGCAAAGTCAAATAAAATAGGGTAGAGGCTGCCTGTTGTTTGGGGTAGTTCCTGCCAGTCTTCGAGGGCCCAGCGGCACCGGTTCCGTCATCGCTCCGTTTCAAAAAAGCACAGCTTTTTCATCGGAACAAAAAAATGCGTACCTTTCGGAAATAAATCGGTAGCCATAAGGCTGTGAGCGAGATACGAAACATAGAGACCGACAAAGAGTTCGACGAACAAATCCGGCCGCAGGAGCTCGAAGCTTTTTGCGGACAGGAAAAGATCGTCGAAAACCTGTCGATCTTTATTAAAGCCGCTATTATGCGGGACGAAGCGTTGGATCACGTCCTGCTGCACGGGCCGCCGGGGCTGGGGAAGACCACCCTCGCCAATATCATTACCAATGAGTTGGGAGTGACCATGAAAGTCACTTCGGGGCCGGTGCTCGACAAACCGGGAGATCTGGCCGGGCTGCTTACGAATCTCGGCGAGGGAGACGTGCTCTTTATCGACGAGATTCATCGCCTGAGTCCGATCGTCGAAGAGTACCTCTACTCCGCGATGGAGGACTACAAGATCGACATTATGCTCGACAAAGGGCCCAGTGCGCGGAGCGTGCAGATCAAACTGAATCCTTTTACCTTGATCGGAGCCACGACGCGGTCGGGCTTGCTGACCAGTCCCCTCAGGGCCAGGTTCGGGATCAATTGCCATTTGCAGTACTACGATGTGGCTACTTTGCAAGGAATCGTGACCCGTTCGGCACAAGTATTGGGGATACCGATCGATGCCGGGGCGGCGGAAGAGATCGCCAGACGGTCGCGCGGGACGCCCCGGATCGCCAATGCCTTGCTCAGGCGGGTGAGAGACTTCGCCATGGTGCGCGGCGGGGGGAGAATCGAACCGGAGATTACCTGCCATGCGCTCGATGCGCTCGATATCGATACCCGGGGGCTGGATCAGATGGACAACCGGATTCTGTCGACCATCATCCATAAGTTCGGCGGCGGGCCGGTGGGCTTGGGGACGATCGCCACGGCCGTGAGCGAAGATGCGGGGACGATCGAAGAGGTCTACGAACCGTTCCTCATCAAGGAAGGATTCCTGAAACGGACACCCAGGGGACGAGAGGCGACGGCAAGGGCCTACGAACACCTCGGGATTCCGATGGAGACGATTGCGGGGCAGGGGGAGTTGCAATTCTGACCCTTTCGTTAAACCGAATCGGAGTCGGCGCGTCCAAGGAAAGAGCAGGAAACTGAAAAAACTAACCAATTATAAAAACACTAACGACCATGAAAAAAGTGATTTTGCTGATGGCCGCCCTTATGACGGTCAGCTTCTCGGCACAGGCACAGAAGAAATCCAAGGAAGAAAAAGCCGCTGAAAAAGCACGTCAGGAGATGCTCACCGCGGAACTCATCAACCGCGTGGTGCCGGCCAAGAACTTCCAGTTCGTACCGTACGAATACATCCAGCCCAATACCGGGACGACGACGATCACGCGCTACGAATACACCAAAGTTCGGCCGAATTCGCTGGAAGTCTATATGGTGAACTGCCCGGGGGTGAATACCAACCGGTATGAATGGCTCTCGTGCGAAAAGAAAAAAGACGTTTGGCTGGTGAAAATCAAAGCGGTGGCAGATAACGGAGCCAATCTGAGCTTCGATTTCGCGGTCAACTCCAAGAGCGGGGTCGCTACGCTGAAGGTGCGTTCCAACAAATCGTTGGATCAGAACAATCCGGGGGCGGCGAACTCGATTACCTACAAAGGGAATATTCGCGAATACTAATCGGTCGGATCGATCGGAAAGCCGGGCGGCCGGGGAGCATGGAAAAATCTCCCCGAGCCGCCTTTTTTCGTCGAAAACGTTGGAAGAGAAGCGAAAAACGACTACCTTTAAAGCGGTGGCCGGGCGAAAACCCGATGGGGTGTGACAAATAAAAGGGAAAAGTTTATTCATGTTAAAATTTTCGAAAGATATGGATCGGACAAAATCGATTTTTCGGACAATTCGGCGGATGACGGTCGGAGCGGCTTTTTTGCTGGGACTGGTCGTTGCGGCGGTGCCGGCGGCAAGGGCGCAGGAGATCGACCGGTGGGTCGGCGAAGAGACCCGTTTCCGCTTCGTGCCGGACGTGTTGCAGGAGGAGGAAGGGCATGCGGGAGAGGTGCAGGGCTATTTTTATAAAACACCGGGCTTTCCGCTGTGGCTCATGACCGATATGGGAGGGCCGCTGTGGGTCGATAAGGAGCACTTTTCGGTGAACAGCGCGGAGAAGGATCAGGACGGGGTGTGGCTGCTCGATTTGAGTTGTGTCGATTCGGTCAACGGATTTTTCAACCTCGGCTTCGCTATCGATTCCAGAGACGGAAAGGCGGTCTTGAAGCTGGCGACTCCCACTGAGGGAGATATCGCCCTGTATCAGGGAAAAGTCGAGCCTTACGAGGCGCCGGACAGAGACGATTTCCGGAACGAAAAGGAGCGCCAGGAGGCTTTGGAAATGGTGATGCGGCTCGATACGCTGGTGCCGGCGATGAACTTTCAGGTGAAACTCAATTCGGAACTCTATGGGCCGAAATCGGAGGTCAATGTATCGCCCAAACTGGTGCGGCTGTGGGATCCGAGGCGGTTCGAGAGTCCGGACTACGAGGTGATCTGTTGCGAAAAGCATGACGGGATGTGGTACGTGCGACTGAAGGTCGGAGAGGCGACACCGGTCAGCGAGGAGATCTATCTCGACCTCCTGATCGACTCCTGGACGGGGAAGGTCAATTATCGGCGGGGGATGGCGGATCGGTTGCGGCTCAACTGGCGGGCCATGGTCGACGGCCGGGTGACCGGAACGGCGCAAATTCTGCCCGAAAAGGGACGCAGAAAGGCACGGTAGCTGAACGAAAAAGCGTAATTTTGTAAGCGGGCGTCGCAGAACTCACGGATGGGTTCGGAGGCGCTTGCTTATTTTGTTCTCGATGGGGATGGGAAAAGAAAAATCGATGGAAAAACCGGTCGATGACCGGACGGAACGGGTGGTACTCGCGACGGTCGTTCGCGACCGGCAGGAGGTGCGCGAGGCGGAGGAGTATCTGGACGAATTGCGGTTTCTGGCCGAGACGGCCGGATTCGAAACGGCGGCGACTTTTATGCAGAAGTTGGCGGCGCCGGACAAGCGAACCTTTATGGGGAGCGGAAAATTGAGCGAAATCAAAGCCTATGTGGAGGAACAGGAGATCGGGACGGTGATTTTCGACGACGAACTCTCGCCGTCGCAGACCCGGAATCTCGAACGCGAGTTGGGGGTTCGGATTCTGGACCGGACGCGGCTGATCCTCGATATTTTCGCCCAGCGGGCCACGACGGCCTATGCCAAGACGCAGGTCGAGCTGGCGCAGTTGCAGTATCTGTTGCCGCGGCTGAGCGGGATGTGGACGCACCTCGAACGGCAGCGCGGGGGGACGGGAACCCGCGGCGGGGCAGGGGAGCGGGAGATCGAAACCGACCGCCGAATCATTCGCGACCGCATCGCCCGGCTCAAGGAACAGCTGGTCAAGGTGGATCGCCAGATGGCGACGCAGCGCAGCGGACGGGGATCGTTGGTGCGGGTGGCGTTGGTGGGGTATACCAATGTCGGGAAATCGACCCTGATGAACCTCCTGAGCAAGAGCGATGTTTTTGCTGAAAACAAGCTCTTCGCCACGCTCGATACGACGGTGAGGAAAGTGGTGCTCGAAAACCTGCCTTTCCTGTTGTCCGATACGGTGGGATTTATCCGCAAGTTGCCGACGCAGCTGGTGGAGTCGTTCAAATCGACGCTCGACGAGGTGAGGGAGGCCGATTTGCTGCTCCATGTGGTCGATATTTCGCACCCCAATTTCGAGGATCAGATCGCGGTGGTCAATCGGACGCTGCGCGAGATCGGGGCGGGAGATAAGCCGGTCTTTTTGATATTCAATAAGATAGACGCCTATACCTACGTCGAGAAGGAGGCGGACGACCTGTTGCCCGAGACGCGCGAGAACTGGACGCTCGAACAGCTCCAGCGGAGCTGGATGGCAAGGAACGAGGGGGTGCCGTGTATTTTCATCTCGGCCGCCGAGCGAATCAATATCGATCGGTTGCGGAAGGATTTGTACGGCATGGTGCGGGAGATTCACGAGGGACGATATCCGTTTAATAACTACCTGTATTGATGGCTGTTGCGCTACAAGAACGGATTTTTGCTTCGGAGCGGTTCGACGAGGCGCTGGCGTTGGAGGTGTTCCGCTTTCAGGCTTCGGCTTGCGAGCCGTATAGACGGTATATCGAATTGTTGGGGTTAAATCCGTTTGAAGTCACTGATATAAAGCGTATTCCGTACCTGCCGGTGGAGTTTTTCAAAACCCATCGGATATGGAGCGCGGCGAGCGATCTTGAGCCGGAGACGGTCTTTACCAGCAGCGGGACGACGGGCAGTGAAACGAGTCGGCACTATGTGGCTTCGACGGCGTTGTACGACGAGGCGTTTACGCGCGGTTTCGGCCATTTTTACGGCCTTGCGGAGGGGTGGAGTATCTTTGCCCTGCTGCCGTCGTATTTGGAGCGAACGGGGTCGTCGTTGATCTGGATGGTCGAGCGGTTGCAGGCAAAAAATAGGGCTTGCGGCGGTTTTTATCTGTACGACCACGACAAACTGACCGCCGACCTGACGGCTGCTTCGCAAAAGGGGGAGAAAATTCTGTTGATCGGGGTGGCTTTCGCGTTGTTGGATTATGCGGAATATCTTTCTAATCAAGGGATTGAATTACATTTGCCGTCCGATGCCGTCGTGATGGAGACGGGAGGTATGAAGGGACGCAGGCGGGAGGTTTCACGTGAAACAATGCACGAAACGTTGAAGCGGGCTTTCGGGGTCGGGGCGATCCACTCAGAATACGGGATGACGGAACTGCTCTCGCAGGCCTATTCGACGGGAGAAGGACTGTTTCGTTGTCCGCCGTGGATGCGCGTTTCGACGCGTGATTTGCAGAGCCCGTTGCAACCGCTCGCGGCGGGGAAGATGGGCGGGTTGAATATCATTGATTTAGCCAATTTGTATTCTTGTTCGTTCCTGGCGATACAGGATCGGGGGATTGTGTATGGCGACGGCGCGTTCCGAGTCTTAGGACGGATCGAGGGGGCGCAGCTTCGGGGATGTAACATGTTGATCGAATAAAAGAGCTATGGCAGCGGCCCACATACTTCGGAAACTGGCTTCGCAGACGGCGGTCTACGGCGTCAGCGCCATTCTGTCTAAGTTTCTGAACTACCTGCTGACGCCGTATTTGACCCGCATCCTCACCGAACAGGTCTACGGGCAGGTCAATCTGCTCTACGGGATCATTCCGTTCGCCAATGTGGTGCTGACGATGGGGTTGGCGACCGGGTATTTCCGCTATGCGGCGAAGTGTCAGACGTTGGGCGAAAAACGCAGGCTTTTCACCACGACGTGGGGGACGGTGGCGTTGATGGCCACGCTTTTCGGCGTGATTATGGCTCTCTGCAACGGAGAGCTGGCGGAGGTGATGCGGCTCGATCCGGTCTGTATCGCGGCGATGACGGCCCTGATCGTGGTGGACAATGTGGCGGCGATTCCGCTCGCGGCGTTGCGCGAGGAGGGAAAGGCCGTTTACTATACGGTGGTCAATGTGACGGGGGTGGGGGTCAATGTGGCGGCCTGCGTGTGGTTCTACTCCCGCGTGCCGGGGGCGGTGGAGAGCCCGTTGTGGGTGGTGGCGGCCAATCTGATCGCCAGTACGGTCTCTCTGTTGCTGCTCTTGCCGCACAGCCTGAGGCTGCTTTCGACCGCTTTTTCGACGCGCCTGCTGCGGAGCATTTTCACCTATTCCATACCGCTCATGATGGCCGGTATTATGGGCGTGGCGGGCGACTTTATCGATCGGCAGCTGATCTACTTCATGTTGCCGGTCGAGATTGCCGATGCCGAGTTGGGGGTCTATACGGCGGTGGCTAAGATTGCCGCTCTGCTGATGATTTTTCGCCAGATTTATACCCTCGGGGCGGAACCCTTCTTCTTGCAGGGCTTCTCGAAGGAGGATTTCCGAACGGCCAATGCCGAGGCGACGAAGTATTTTACGATCGCCGGTATCGCGATCTTTTTGATGCTTTCGCTCTTTGCCCGCGAGTTCGCTTATATCGTGGGGTCGGATTTCCGGAGCGGGATGGGCATTCTGCCGCTTTTGCTGCTGGCCAACCTGCTGGCGGGGATTCTGGTCAACCTCTCGTTCTGGTACAAGGCGGCCGACAAGACGAGGGTGGCGATCTACATCACCGGTTCGGGCGTGGCGATTACATTGGTGCTCAACCTCCTGCTGATCCCTTCGATGGGCTATCACGGGGCGGCGGTGGCGCGGGTCGTGTCGATGCTGGCGATGGTGGCGGCCAGCTATTTCCTGTGTCGGAAATATTTTCCCGTGCCGTTCGATTTGCGGCGGATCGGCTTCTATTTCCTTTTTGGGGGGGCGATTTTCGGTCTCTCGTATGCCACGGCCCTTTTGCCGGGCTGGGGGCGGGTGACACTCGATTTTTTACTACTTTTGATCTATCTCCTCGTCGCCTTTAGGCTGGAGTTCGGAGGACGAAAAATAGCTACGTTATGGAAAAAGTAAAGGTAATCAACCGGTCGGGGAATCCGCTGCCGGCATACGAAACCGCCCAGGCTGTGGGGCTCGACGTGCGGGCCCATACGCTCGAACCGATCACCATCGGGCCGCTGGAGCGGGTGATGGTGCCGACGGGGCTCTATTTCCAGATTCCGGAGGGGTACGAGATTCAGGTGCGGCCTCGGAGCGGACTGGCCGCTAAGCATGGGATTACCGTCATCAATTCGCCGGGGACGATCGATCCGGATTACCGGGGGGAACTGAAAGTCCTGTTAGTCAATCTGTCGAACGAACCGTTCGAGATGCAGCCGGGCGAGCGGGTGGCGCAACTGGTTTTTGCCCGTTACGAACGGCTGGCGTGGGAAGAGGCGGTCGTGCTGGACGAGACGCGGCGCGGAGAGGGCGGTTTCGGCTCGACAGGGGTTAAATAACGCGAGCATGAGAAGGAGAAAATACCTGTTGGTCGCCCTTTTGGCGATGGTTGCCGGCGTCGCTTCGGGGGCCGGGCGCGAGCATGGGACTGGGCGGCTGGAAGAGGCGTCGAGGCTCTATCTGGAGGGGGTCAAGCGCCAGAATCTCGGGACGTTGCGCGAAGCGGCGCAGTGTTACGAAGCGGCTCTGCGCGAGGTGCCGGAACATGCCGCCTCGTACTATCGGCTGTCGGGAATCGCCCGGATGATCGGCGAACAGGAGACGGCGTTGCGCTATGGACGGCGGGCTTACGAGATCGATCCGGAGTGTGTGGAATACGCCGATAATTATGCCCGGTTGCTGGCCCTTTCGGGCGACTATGCGGGGGCGGACGGCTTGTTTACGGAGCTTTTTCGGCAGGATTCTTCGAATCTGGAGACCCTTTCGATGCTCGCTGCCTTGAAGCTGGAGCGGGGAATGCCGGGCGAGGCGATCGTCCTGCTGGATACGTTGCAGGCGCGCAGCGGATGGCAGCCCCGGACGATCGAAATGAAGCGGCAGGCTTTGATTCGCGCGGAACGCTATGCCGAGGCGTACGACTATATGGCCCGGGTGTGCGAGGAGCTGCCGGACGAGAGCGCTTTCCGGATCCAGCTGGCCGAGTTGGCGGCTGCGCTGCGGCGCGACAGCGTGGCGTTGGAGAACTATCGGCGGGCGATCGCGATCGACTCGACGAGCGTGGGGCCGCGGATTGCGCTGGCGGAGTACTACCGGATCAAAGACCAGTGGCCGGAGTTTCCGGAGGCGTTGATACCCGCTTTCGCCCATCCCGCGTTCCCGTTGCAGGCCAAAGTGGACTATTTCGGCACCTATCTGGGGCGGTCGCCGGAGCTTTACAGGCGTTATTTCGTCTATATGGCGCGGTTGGCGGACGCGGTGTTCTGGTCGGCACCGAAGGAGGAGCTGGCGCGCGATTTTTATGCTCGACACCTCATCTACGGGGGACAGGCGGAGACGGCACTGGAGCATCTGGCGCAGTGGATCGGAGAGGGGGATGCTTCCGCTTCGCTCTACCAATTGGCGATCGCTGTGGCCCAGCATCGTGGGTTGGCGGATACGGTGGATCGTTATCTGGCTGATGCACAGGCTCGTTTTCCGAACGATCCGGAGTTGGGGATGACGCGGTTGGCGGTTTGTTTCCAGCGGAGCGATACGCTCGGAGCGATCGAAGCGGCGCGCGAGGTGATCGGTTATTCGACCAACGACTCGATTACGAGCGAAGCGTTGAGTTTCTGCGGCGATATGGCCCACTTGCGCGGAAACAACAAGGAGGCTTACAAATATTACGAACGGGCCTTGAAATTGGCCCCCGACCGGGCGATGTTGCTGAACAACTTCGCCTATTACCTGAGCGAAGAGGGGAAGGAGCTGGAGCGAGCTCTGCGGATGGCGACCCGGGCCAATGAATTGACGCCGCAGAGCGCTACGATTCTCGATACGAAGGCGTGGGTGCTCTATCGGCTCGGGCGGTATGAGGAGGCCAGGGAGCTGATGCGGCAGGCGTTGGTGATGGATGCGGAGGGGAGTGCGGAGCTTTTCCTGCATTACGGCGATATCCTGTTTGCGCTGAACGAGTATTTTATGGCCAAAACCTATTGGCAGCGGGCTTTGGAGGCAGGGGCTGACGGGCGGAAGATCGAAGAGCGGCTCAAACGGCTGGAGGCGGCTGAAAACGGGAAAAAATGACCATGAAAGGGCGACTCTTTTCCATAGCTGCGGTCGTGTTGCTCCTGGTTCCGGGGTCGGGGAGGGGCGACGACGTGAAGGATCGGATCCGGCGGGCCGAGGCCGAGATCGCACGCATCAACCGGCTGGTCGGAGATACCCGGAAAGAGCAAGGGGTGACGCTCGACAACCTGAAGTTGATCGGAACCAAATTGGAAAACCGGCAGTCGATCGTTCAGGGCATCGAAACCGAAATGGGAACCCTTTCCGGAGACTTGAGCCTCAAGGCGCGGCAACTCGTCGAACTCCAAAAACGGTACGATCTCTTAAAAGACAGATACTCAGCACTTATCCGAATCGCATATAAGAATTATCGCCATAACAGCTTTCTTTCGTTCGTCTTCTCGGCGCACGACTTTTCAGACGCTGCACGGAGACTTTATTATGTTAAACGAATCAGCGCCGATATGGAGCGAAAGGCGGTCGAGTTGCAGACTTTGGCGGCGCGGCTGAAGAGCGAGGCGACGGCGCTGGACGAACGGAAAAGTCGGCTCGACGGATTGAGGCAGCAGCATGCGGCCGAGCTGGTTCGGCTGGAGGAGGAGCGCGGTCAGTTGAAGCGTACGCAGAGTGCGCTGAAAGGAAAAGAGAAAGAGCTGCTCGCCGAAGCGGATAAACGGCGGAGACAGGTAGCGGAGTTGGAGCGTCGGTTGCAACAGGAGGTGGAGAAGGAGGTGAGGAAAAAGAGTAGTGCGGCGAATGTGAAAAAAGGAACGGGTTCGACGCAGGCCAAAAGCGACGATTCGGCTCTGACCCGGCGTTTCGAGGCTCGGAAAGGGGCTTTGATCCGACCGGTGGACGGTGTGATGGTGGGGCGGTACGGGGTGCACGACCATCCGGATCAGAAGGGGGTGAAGGTCAATAATAAAGGGATCAACCTGGCGGCTCGGGCGGGGAGCCAGGTGCAGTGCGTTTTCGAGGGAGAGGTGCGGAAGGTCTTCTTTTTTCCGGGACTCGGGATGTCGGTCATGGTGCGGCACGGCTCTTATTTGACGATTTATGCCAACCTGGATTCCGTCTTCGTGCGCGAAGGCGAACGGGTGATCGAAGGGACGGCGATCGGGACGGTGGCCAAAGCGCCGGTTGACCAGCAGGCGACGATCCACTTCGAACTCTGGAAAGAGAGCGATAATCTGAACCCGGAGAGTTGGCTGAAACGATAATTTCATCACAAAGACCGAATTATTATGGCCATTGCGTTTCATTCGGAAGATACGACGTTCGACATCGCGGGACACAAACGTGCGGTGGCTGCCTGGGTGCGGGCGGCGGTGGCGGAGGAGGGGTTTCGAACGGGAGATATCCACGTGATTTTTTGCAGCGACGCTTATCTCCTGGAGATGAACCGGCGTTATTTGCAGCACGATTACTACACGGATATCATCACGTTCGACTACACGGCGGATTCGGTCTTATCGGGCGACCTCTTTATCAGTGTCGATACGGTGCGGGCCAATGCGGAGCAGTTCGGGGTGGTGTTCCACGTGGAACTATTGCGGGTTATCATCCACGGAATCATGCACTTGGCGGGATATAAGGATAAAACCGAAACCGATGCGGCCAAAATGCGCGAACGCGAAAACCATTATCTGAATAAACGACCCGATGATTTGCTAATTCATGTAAAACACTCTTAAATTTATATATATACTGTTTTCTTTGTGCCAGATGGAACCGTACCTTTTCTGAAGAAAAGGTACCCAAAAGACTTTTGCAGAGGTCGTCCCCATGGGACGACCACGGGTTCTCTCCGACTTGTGCGTTGGGCTGTGTTTTCAGGCGAGGCGCGCTTAATATAGGGCATATCATCCAAGCGCGCCCGCCGAAAATCTAGCCCAACCCAAGGCGCAGCCAAAAAGAACAGTACCCTCCCGTTGCCCAAGAACGGATGTATATAAATTAAAGTAGGTTTTAGTTAAGGAAGAAGATATGCGATTCGAATACGATATTATTGTGGTGGGAGCCGGGCATGCGGGATGCGAAGCAGCAGTGGCGGCGGCCCGGATGGGAGCGCAGACGCTGCTCGTGACGATGGATATGGGGAAAGTGGCCCAGATGTCCTGCAATCCGGCGGTCGGAGGAGTGGCCAAGGGGCAGATCGTGCGTGAAATCGATGCGCTCGGGGGGCAGATCGGGGTGGTGACGGACAAAACGACGCTCCAGTTCCGGATGCTGAACCGCTCGAAGGGAGCAGCGATGTGGAGTCCGCGGGCGCAGTGCGACAAATATGCCTTCTCGCAGGAGTGGCGCAGAGTGCTGGACGGAACGGAGGGGCTCTACATGTGGCAGGACAGTGTGACGGAGCTGCTCGTTTCGGAGGATGGGGGTAGAGTAGAGGGAGTGGTTACCCAGCTCGGAGTCCGGTTTAGGGCACGGGCAGTGATCCTGACGAACGGGACGTTTCTCAACGGCCTGATGCACGTCGGAACGGCACAGGCGGCGGGAGGACGGGCGGCGGATATGTCCAGCTACGGGCTGACGGAGCAGTTGCAGTGTCTGGGTTTCGAGGCGGATCGGATGAAGACCGGGACGCCGGCGAGGCTCGATGCGAGAACCATCGACTTCGACCGGATCGAGGTGCAGTACGGCGATGCGGAACCGGAGAAATTCTCCTTTCTGCCCTCCGTGCGGCCGATCGAAAAGGAGCGGCAATTGCCTTGTTATCTGGTATATACCTCATCGGAGGTGCACGAGGTGCTGCGTTCCGGTTTCGACCGTTCGCCGCTCTTCACAGGGGTGATTCGCGGCCGCGGGCCACGGTATTGTCCCAGTATCGAGGACAAATTGCGGACGTTTGCGGATAAGGAGCAGCATCAGCTCTTTTTGGAGCCGGAAGGGCGGACGACGAATGAATACTATTTGAACGGCTTCTCCTCCTCCTTGCCGTGGGAGGTGCAGGTCGAGGCGTTGCGCAGGATCGAGGGGCTGGAGCATGTGCAGATTTATCGGCCGGGGTATGCCATTGAATACGACTACTTTCCGCCGACTCAATTGCGGCATACGCTCGAAACCAAACGGGTGGCGGGTTTGTATTTCGCCGGTCAGATCAACGGTACGACAGGCTACGAAGAGGCGGCGGCGCAGGGGCTTATGGCGGGGATCAATGCCGTGCTCGCTTTGCGGGGCGAGGAGCCGTTCGTACTGGGGCGCGATGAGGCCTATATCGGGGTCTTGATCGACGATCTGGTGACCAAAGGGGTGGACGAGCCTTATCGGATGTTCACCAGCCGGGCGGAGTATCGGATTCTGTTGCGGCAGGATAATGCCGACCGGCGTTTGACCCCGTTGGGGCGGAAAGTCGGGCTGGTTTCGGACGAGCGATGGGAGGCTTTCGAGGCCTCTGAAAGACGGATCGAGGCTGTGGCGGCTTATCTGAATGAGACGACGGTGGCGCCGGAGGAGATAAACGGCTATCTGGCTTCGGTCGGCGAGTCGCCGATTACGCAGCGGAAACGGCTCGCCGAGTTGTTGTTGCGGACGGGAGTTACGCTGTCGGGATTAGCCGGGGCTTCGCCGGCTCTCGGCGCCTGCCTGCGGGAGATCGGAGCGGAGCGGGAGACGGAGCAGGCGGTGGAGATCGGCGTCAAATACGCCGGGTATATCGAACGGGAGCGGATGGTGGCCGAGAAGATGAAACGGCTCGAAGGGATTCGGATTCCGGCCGATTTCGACTTCAATGCGCTGGGTTCCGTGTCGATCGAGGCGCGCCAGAAGCTGACCCGGATACGGCCTTTGACCATTGCGCAGGCTTCGCGCATTCCCGGCGTCTCGCCGGCGGATATCAACGTGCTGCTCGTCTATTTCGGGCGGTAGGAATGGGGTGTTCCACGTGGAACGCCCGCCTGCTTAAAAATTTGAAAATGATCGGGATATGAAGAAATTGGTGGAAAATTCCGACCTCGGAATACCCTATACCACAGTGCTCAATAAGGTGATCGTCAAGATCGCCCGGTCGATGCTGGGTATCAATAAAATCAACGAACTGTACGGTGCAGCGTCGGACAAAACGGGGGTGGAATTCGCTCAGGAGATTCTCGTGCGGCTCGGGGTGACGATCGAGGCGGACGGGCAGCGATTGAACCTGATTCCGAAAAAGGGGCCTTTCATTCTTGTGGCGAACCATCCGTATGGCGCGTTGGACGGGTTGTTATTGATGGCTCTGGTGGCGCATGTGAGGCCCGATGTTAAGTTTCTCGGAAATTTCCTGTTGAGTCGGATCGATGCGTTGCGGGATTTTTTCCTGCCGATCGACCCGTTCGATGCGAAAAAGGGGCGGAATTTTTCGCAGGTGCGACGGGCGGTCGAACACCTGCGCGGCGGGGCGCCATTGGTGATTTTTCCCGCGGGAAAAGTGTCTACCTTCCAAAAAGGATTCAAAAAGGTGGAGGACAAACCGTGGGCGCCGTCGATGATCAAATTCGTCCGTCAGGCGGGAGTGCCGGTTTTTCCGGCCTATATAGAGGGACATAATAGCTTGATTTTCCATATTCTGGGGAAAGTCCATCCGATGTTGCAGACGATGCGGCTGCCGCTGGAGCTGACCAATAAACGGGGACGTTCGGTGGCGGTGGTTTTCGGTTCGGGCATTCCGGCCCGGCGACTGCGCGAGATGGGCGATTTGGCGGTCGTGGGCGATTTTCTGCGGGCGAATGTCTATTGCCTGCGATCGGTGCTGGTGGACGAGGCGGCGATGCACGAGGAGTTGGAGGAAGAACGTCGGCGAGAGGCCTTGGCGCGGCTCAAAATGCGGCGGAAGAGGCGGGGAGGGCGGATGCCGAAAACGGCACGAGAGGAGTTTGCCGGGGCGGATCCGACGGAGTTGGGGGTCGAACTCGATCGAATTGCGGCACGATGTATGCTGATTCGGGTAGGAGATATGTGTCTGTTCTGCGCTTCGGCGGAAGATATTCCGCTGACGATGCGCGAGATTGTCCGGCTGCGCGAGGCCGATTCGCGCAAGGCGGACGAAGAGGCTTTGCGACCGGCAGAGGGCGATGCGCATGACGAACTGTACCTGCATCTTTTTGTCTGGGACGCGGAACACCGGGCGATTACGGGGGCTTATCGCATCGGATTCGGCGACGTGCTGCTGGACAGACGGGGATTCGAGGGTTTTTATACCTACCGGTCGTTCGAGTTTTCGCATCACTTGCAGGATGTCCTGCGGCAGTCGATCGAGCTGGGGCGTTCGTTCGTCGTACAGGAGTATCAGCGGCGGTCGCAGACGTTGCTGCTGTTGTGGCGCGGGATTTTGCAGGTCTTGATGCGGAATGCTTCGTATCGTTACCTGATGGGGCCGGTGGGGATGTCTGGGGGGTATTCGATGGCGGCGAAGTGGCTGTTGGTCGACTATATTCGGGCGAACCACTGGAATGCGGAGCTGGCGAAGTACGTCGTGCCTCGGAACGGGGTGCGGGCGTTGGGTCGACCGGTGGTCGAGGCGGCTCTGATCCGGGGGATTCGGTCGGACGAGGAGATCGACAAGCTGATTCGAGATGTCGAACCGACGGGGCAGGGGATGCCGGTGTTGATGAAGAAGTACCTTCAGCTCGGGGGGCGGGTGATGGGGTTCAATGTGGATCCGTTGTTGGGCGATGCGCTGGATGCGATGTTGATTCTGGACTTGTGCGACGTGCCGAAAGACAAGGTGGATATGGTGGCTCGCGAGTTTCCGGGCGAGAAGGTCTACGACCGTTTCCGGGCGGCGGGTAATGCGCAGTTGTAGGCGGCCGATTCGAACGAAAATAGATGTTTCACGTGGAACATTATGGGAAGAAGATTAGTACAAAATATCACGTCCGAGTATCTGGCGGCCTCGTCGCTGCTGCATAAGCGGAATCGCGTCATGGTCTATGTCGAGGGGTATGACGATATCCCTTTTTGGCGGGCTATTTTCGACGAATTCGAAACCCCCGATCGCAGGTTCGAAATTTCGACTCCCGCCCGAAGCGATCTGGCCAAAGGGAAAAAGGTCGTGATGCAATTCATTCCACAGGCGGGTAAACACCTGATTCTCTGTGTCGATTCCGATTTCGACTACCTCTTCGGAGAACTCTGCGAACGGTCGAAACAGGTGAACCAGACGCCGTATCTGCTGCAAACTTATACCTACGCCATTGAAAACTACCTCTGTTATCCGCCGTCGCTGCACTCCGTGTGCGTGCGGGCGACGAAGCGAGATACTCATATCTTCGAGTTTGAGGAGTTCATGGCCGAATATTCGCGGATTATCTATCCCATTTTCCTGTGGTATGCCTATGCGGCGCGAGTGGATCGACCGACGATTTTTACGCTGGCCGATTTTCGGAATGCGGTGAAAATCAACTTCGTGAATGTCGAAGATAACGGCGAGGACACGTTGGAGTGGCTGGAGAAACAGGTCGAAAAACGGCTCCGCGTGTTGCGTTCTAAACACAAGCAGCGGGTGGCCGAGGTCGAAGAGTTCGACACCTACCTCCGAAGCCGGGGGGTGGTGCCGGAAGAGACGCATTTCTATATGCAGGGGCATACGCTGTTGGACAATGTGGTGGCCACGCTGGTGGGAACGGTCTGCAATGCTTTGCGGAAGATGGCGGTGGGGCAGATTCTGGGCAGTTCGCGGCAGGGGTTGCCGCTGAATAACGAGTTGAGTTCGTACAACAACGTGCTCTCGGACGTGGACGAACTGCTGAAGAGCAATACAGGGTATCGGACTTGTCCGTTGTTCGTCAAATTGCGCGAGGATATTGTCCGAATCCTGGAGAGTTGAGCAGCGTTTAATTGGAAAATAGTTATCTTGTGAACCGGGTGCGGGGTACGGAGCGGGGAAGAACGAACGCGGAAAGGAGTTTAAATGTTTGTATTCAAGGGATTTAATCGATTCGTAGGACGGGGTGTCCGAAGGTTTTTGGTTTTGGCCGTTTGTTGGGGAGGGCTCGTTTCGTGTTCGAGTGAACTGACGGCGGAGGGGGCGCTGGAGCAGATTGCGGCACAGGCGGAGTTCCGTATGCCGTATTATGTGCCGATGCGGGTCGGCGAGGTGGTGCTGACGGGCGACAATCACAAGGATTCGAAGGGGTATATTCGGAAGCATTACGGGCCGTTGATCGATGCGGGTCTGGCGGAGGTGGCGGTGGCGGATCGGAACACCTGGCGGACGGTGATCGATGTGCGGTTGTCGGAAAAGGCTCGTGCGATGGTGGACGGGGGGCGTTCCACGGAGCGGGAGGCGTATGTGCCGGTGTGTCGGATGGCTCCGGTGCGGATCGACGAGTTCCGCACGCTCTCGGAGGAGGGGATTGTGGAGTGTGCTTTTACGTTCGAGGAACGGGATATCACGCCTTTCGGGCTTTGTAAAGGTTTCCAGCAGGGGCGGGAGTACAAGGACAAGCGGACGTTCGTCAAGGCGCGCGGTTCGTGGCATGTGAAGTGACGGGGCTGCTGTGTGTGAGTTGGGGTAGAGGCGGTTGTTATTTAGGGCGAGGTTGTCATAGTGAAACGTAGTTTCACCCGTCCCGCCGGGGTCACCCGGACGCTGCCCGCGCAGGGCAGTTTCAGGCGGGACAAAGCTCAACCGCGCGCGACTGCTGGAGAAGGAAATCTTATTCAAACGCGAAACACGCGTTTGAATAAGATTTCCTCCAGCGGCGCGGACAAAGAACGGGGGTAGAGGCTGCCATTAGTTGTTGGGTAGAGGCGGTCAGTAAAACACCCGAAGGGTGCGCCCGCCCGGCGTAAGGGCAGTACCCTCCTGTAGCCAAAGCCGCGCGCCACGCCTTAAGAGGGAAATCGTCAAAATGCGCCAGTGCGTTTTGACAAGATTTCCCTAAGGCGCGCGAACAAAGGATTGGGCAAAGGCGGGACAAAGCTCGACCCGCGCACCGCCGCCTAAAGGAGCGATTCAACTATTTCGGCGGTGAGCCGAATATAGATGAATCGCGCAGGCGCGCGAAAAAACTCGACCCGCGCGAAAACTCCGTCGCCCGTCCGCTTAAAAAGGGATTTCACTCGTTTTGCGGTGAGCAAAATCGAGATGAAATCCCAGCGGGCGACGGCAGCGGCGGAGCGATAGCGGAGCCGCAGTGAGGCTGACACGGGGCGGAGAACTGGAGCGAGTTTTGGGGCGCGCTTTGGGCTGGAATTTGGGCCGAGAGCGAGTAGCGCGATTCGCAGAATCGCCGTCCTCGGCGAGAGCGGCGCGTGGGGGGGGCGCGCTGAGGATGACCTTATAGTGTAAAAAGGCTGTGCTTGTGCGACCTTTAGGTCGCGCAGTTCGCCGCCACCCCACGCGGCGGACTGCAACTCGACGGGGCTCGTTGCATTCACCGCTGGCGGCGAACATCTGCAAATAGGGCGAGGACGAACCTCGCAGAATAGGGGCGGTTGAATGATGCGTTGCTTTTGCGACCTTTAGGTCGCCGGCCTCGTCGCCCAGGCGCGGAGCGCCTCGGGGGGATGGGCGACAGGCCGAACCCGACAGAATTGAGGCGAGTTTAGAGCTGTGGATTGGGCTGAACTGTTGCGAACCCGGAAGAATCAGGGCATTGCTTTGTCGGGTCGAAGCCTGCGGGGCCCAAAAGCAACGTCAGTTGCGGGCCTCCGCTGCGGGAGGCTTCGGCCCGCGCGGCTCAAAGCCGCAGAAGCACAAATGGGTAGACACAGCCATCAAAACACCCTGTGGGCGCGTTTATTCCAAGAGGCAACGCAACTGAAGACCGTAGGCGCGACCGTGCGCGTGGCAGGAACCTAGACCCTGCGTGCCGAACCACAAGAATCGACCGTAGATGCTGCTCACCGAAGCCGACCAGCAATAGCCGTGGTTGCCGACATCCACCAGTCCGCCATTGTCCCTCTCGCGGAAGCCCGGGGCGGGCCGCTCGGCACTCGGATCGGCGTCTCTGCCCCCGGCTGCCTTACCCTGAATTACCCCACGAACCAGTCGCTTTACCCCAAGCAGCACCTCTTCTTATTCCGGACCACCCCTCTTTCAAAAAAACTAAAAACACCGGGATCTAATCCGCCCCCCTCGAATGGCAGACACCTCGCACCTCGACACCGGAATCGCCGGAGAAAACCTCGTAGCCGACTACCTGATCGCCTGCGGATGGGAGATTCTCGAACGGCGATGGCGCGATCCTCGCGCAGGAAGAGGAGCCACCGATATCGACCTGATCGCCCGGTCGGCAGACCGCCGCTACCACTTCATCGAAGTCAAAACCCGTACCGGAGACCGCTGTCAGTACGTCGACTTCGCACCCGAGACCGCCGTTACCCCCGCCAAAGCACGCCGCATCGCCGCCGCAGCCGAACGCTATCTGGCCTGTTCCGGCATCGTGGACGAGATACAGATCGACATCGCCGCCGTTATCCTTTCCGAACATCCCGGCACCCGGCCGGAAATCCGCTATTACCCGAATATCGTGCGTTGAACCGCCCGTAGCGCATTTTTGTCAGAATGACTAAAAACACTATCTTTGGCACGTTGCGTATGTCGGAAATACGCATCGGACAACGATCGCAAAGGCAATCAACGACCGAAATCCTATGAGTGAACATCAACGACAGAAACCCGACCTGCTTTTCGAAGTCAGCTGGGAAGTCTGCAACAAAGTCGGCGGCATCCACACCGTGGTGGGAACCAAAGCCCTGACCGCCATCGAACAATTCGGCGACGACCGCTATATCGTCATCGGGCCCGACCTGACCAGTGAAGGCAATAACGCCGAATTTCAGGAAGACCCTGACCTGTTCCGCGACTGGCGGAGGATGGCTCGGGAAGAGGGACTCCGCGTCCGCGTCGGGCGCTGGAAGAACGTCAAAGGGAACCCGATCGCCGTGCTCGTCAATTTCTCGGTGATCATCAATCGCAAAGATCAGCTGCTCGCTTCATTGTGGGAAGACTATCAGGTCGATTCCATCACCGGACAGTGGGACTACGTCGAACCCGTCCTCTTCGGCTACGTGGCCGGGAAAGCCATCGAAAGTTTTCTGAACTATCGGTTCGGGCCGCGGCAGCGGGCGGTGGCCCATTTCCACGAGTGGCAAACCGTTTCGGGAGCTTTGTACCTGCGGAAAGCCATGCCGGAAGTGGCGACCGTCTTTACCACCCATGCCACCGTGACCGGGCGGGCCATCGCCGGGAACGGGCTGCCGCTGTACAGCGGGCTCGACACCTACAACGGCGACGAGATGGCCCGGCGGTTCGGCGTAGTGGCCAAACACTCCATCGAGAAGGTCGGAGCGCATCAGGTCGACGGTTTTTCGACCGTCAGCGCCATTACCGCACACGAATGTCGGGCCCTGCTCGATACCGACGTGACCACCGTTACCCCGAATGGGTTCGAGAACGGATTCGTGTGGGAGGGGGCCGAAGCCCAGGCCAAACGGCGGGAGGGGCGCGACGCCTTGATCCGCGTGGCCCGGGCGACCTTGGGAATCGAACTGCAAAACGATCCGCTCATCGTCTCGATCGGCGGCCGGTACGAGTTCAAGAACAAAGGGATCGACGAATTCATCGACTCGCTCGGCGAACTCAATAACGACGACACCCTGCCTCGGGATATTCTGGCCTACATCCTGGTTCCCGGCTGGAACCACGGTGCACGGAAGGATTTGCAGGGCGTGTTGGCGGGACATCGGGACGCCGGGGTGGATCATGCCGGAGCGTTGAACGCCACCCACTACCTGGGCGACCCGGACAACGACCCCGTCGTCAACCACCTGCGGGCGCGGGGATTGCTGGGGCGGGGGAATCGGGTGCACACCGTTTTCGTGCCGTGCTATCTGAACGGCGACGACGGGATTTTCAACAAAACCTACTACGAACTGCTCGTGGGGACGGATGTGACCGTCTTCCCCTCTTATTACGAACCGTGGGGATATACCCCGCTGGAGAGCATCGCCTTCTCGGTGCCGACGGTGACCACCGATCTGGCCGGTTTCGGCCTGTGGGTGCGGCAGTATGCGGCCAACGGGCATAAAGGAGTGACCGTTATTCACCGCGACGACGCCAACGGCGGCGAAGTGATGAACGCCATTGCCGCCACCTTGAGAAACTACGCCGCGATGGGCGACGGCGAAATGAACGAACACCGCTCCTCGGCACGAGAGATTGCCGGGACGGCACTTTGGTCGAATCTTTACACGCATTATATGGAGCTTTACGACGCCGCGCTGCAAAACGCAGCAGAACGGGACACCCGACCGCAAACCGACGGGGGTGCCACCCATGAACAAATCAGTTATATGCGCCACCAACTGGTGGTGGACAGCCGGCCCAATTGGACCCGCATGATGGTCGAAAGTTCGGTGCCCGAACGGTTGCACCCGCTCGAAGTGCTGACCAAGAACCTCTGGTGGTCGTGGAACGACCCTGCCCGGCGACTCTTCGAATCGATCGACCCGGAGCTCTGGAACAAAGTCGACCGCAACCCGATCGACCTGATCGCCCGGCTCAACTTGCCCCGCTTGCGCGAGCTGGCCGAAAACCAGGAGTTCCTCGGACGGATGGATGCCGTTTACGCCGATTTCCAGGCCTATATGGCGGCTAAACCGCAAGATGCCAGACCGAAAATCGCTTACTTCTCCATGGAGTACGGTCTGCACCATACACTGAAAATCTACTCCGGCGGTCTCGGTATTCTGGCCGGCGACTACCTCAAGGAGTCGAGCGACAAGAACGTGCCGATGACCGGGGTGGGGCTCTTGTACCGGTACGGCTACTTCACCCAGCGGCTCTCGGCAGCCGGGGATCAGGAGGCCAGCTACGAACCGCAGGACTTCTTCAACCTGCCGATCACTCCCGTGCGCGATGCCGAGGGGAACTGGAAAACCGTGACCGTCAATTTCCCGGGGCGGAAAGTCATTGCCAGAATATGGCGGTGCGACGTGGGGCGGACGGAGCTCTACCTGATGGACACCGACCACGACCTCAATCTGCCGGAAGACCGGTCGATTACCCACCACCTCTATGGCGGCGACTGGGACAACCGGCTCAAACAGGAGCTCCTGCTGGGGATCGGCGGGATTCGCCTGCTCAACACCTTGGGGATCGAGGGCGATGTCTATCATTGCAACGAAGGGCACGCGGCCTTTATCGGGCTCGAACGGGTGCACGACCTGATCGAACGGCACGACCTGAGCTTCTCGGAAGCGCTGGAATGCGTGCGCTCCTCCTCCTTGTTCACGACGCACACGCCTGTGCCGGCCGGGCATGACGCTTTCCCGGAAGATATGATCCGGCAGTACATGTCGCACTATCCCGACCGCCTCAAGATCACTTGGGAGCAGTTCATCAACCTCGGGAAGACCAATCCGAACGACCCGAACGAGAAATTCTCGATGAGCGTCCTCGCCTCCAACATGTCGCAGGAGGTCAATGGGGTGAGCTGGCTGCACGGCGAGGTGAGCAAAGAGATTCTGAAAGACATCTGGCCGGGGTACTTGCCTTGCGAGCTCCATATCGGCTATGTGACCAACGGGGTGCACTTCCCGACCTGGGCGGCGACGAAACTCAAGGATTTGTATTACAGCGCTTTCGGCGAATCGTTCCGCAACGGGGACTACTCCAAGCAGAACTGGGATAAAGTCTACCAGATCGACGACCGGGTGCTGTGGGACATCCGTCTCTTCCTGAAGGAACGCTTGATGAAGAAGATCCGGAGCCGCGTGGCCGACCCGATCCAGTTCCGGTTCGACTCGCCGCGCCAGATTGTCCAGATTCAGGAGTCGCTGAAGAACGACGTGCTGACCATCGGTTTCGCGCGACGGTTCGCTACCTACAAACGGGCGCACCTGCTCTTCACCAACCTCGAACGGTTGGAGCGGATCGTGAACAACCCGACGCGGCCCGTACAGTTCGTCTTTGCCGGAAAGGCTCACCCGGCGGACAAAGCGGGACAGGATCTTATCAAAAAGATCGTTGAAGTCTCGAAAATGCCGCAGTTCCTGGGCAAGGTGATTTTCCTCCAGAACTACGACATGGAACTCGCCCGGCGGATGGTGCAGGGGGTGGACGTGTGGATGAATACCCCGACGCGGCCGCTGGAGGCTTCGGGGACGAGCGGCGAAAAGGCCGTGATGAACGGCGTGCTTCATTTCTCGGTGCTCGACGGCTGGTGGGTCGAAGGGTACAAAGAGGGGGCCGGGTGGATGCTGCCTATGGAAAAGACCTTCGACGATCCGCGCTATCAGGACGAAATGGATGCCGAGCTGATCTATGCGACGATCGAAGAGCAGATCGCACCGCTCTACTACAACCGGAACGAAAGCAACCTGCCGGTGGGCTGGGTGGCGGCCATCAAGAAATGCGTGGCTGAGGTGGCTTCGCAGTTCACCACCAACCGGATGATGCAGGACTACGAAGACCGCTACTATGCGAAGCTCTTCGCCCGGCACGAACGGATGATTGCCGACAACTTCGCCGAAGCGCGCGAAATCGCGGCCTGGAAACGGCGCGTGAGTCGCGATTGGGACAAAGTGCGAGTGCTCGACTTCAAACAGTTCGACGTGGGCCATACGGCGATTAAATTGGGCGAATCTTACAACCTGGAGGTGCGGGTGGATGTCGACGGCCTTTTGCCGGAAGATGTGGGCGTAGAATTGCTTATCGCGGACCAGATTACCGAGGGACAGGATCACAATAAGATTTCGATTAAAAACACCTTCGAATTCGAACGGACGGCGGTCGAGGGGAGCGTGGTGACCTATAAACTGAGCTCGGCGCCGGAGAATGCGGGTTCGTATGATGTGGCGATTCGGGTGTTCGCTCGTAATCCGAAGTTGCCGCACCGGATGGATTTCGCGCTGGTGAAGTGGGTATAGGCTTCGCGGTAGTCCGGCGACCGGGTTTTGTCCGGGTGGAGCGCGTCTCGGCTTGATTCGCGGCGGCTTCGTTCGGAACAGGTCGCGTGGCGTTACGAATGATTCAGCGCTCTCTTTCGATCTTCGGATCGGAAGAGAGCGCTGTTTTATATCTCAGTGCATAAGCATTCGGGCGAGGTTCGATTTAGGTGGAGTTGCTCGCGCGCAGCAAAGAAATGGACGAGGAGTGGATAGAGGCTGCCATAGCGAAACGCAGTTTCGCCCGTCCACGGGACGTGGGGCCCGCGCGGCCCGAGCGCAGTACCCTCCTATCGGACAGACGCGCGCCACGCTTTAGAAGGAAATCGTCAAAATGCGCTGGCGCGTTTTGACAAGATTTCCCCAGGCGCGCGGACAAACTCGACTTTGCGTAAAAACATCCGTCGCCCGCTCGCGTAAAGGGCATATTCTGCCAGTTGGCACTTGGCCAACTTAGGCAGAATTGCCGCGGGCGACGGCAATTGCGGCGGAGCGATAGCGGAGCCGCAGTGAGGCTGATACGGAGCGGAGAACTGAGCTTTGCTTTGGGCTGGAATTTGGGGCGAGAGCGAATAGCGCGATTCCGAGAGGAATCGCCGTCCTCGGCGAGGGCGACGCATTAGCGGCGCGTAGGGGGCGCGCCGAGGACGAACCTGCAAGATTTGAGCGGCGAATGGGGCGTTGTAGTTGCGGCTCTTTGAGCCGCGCAGTCCGCCGCCACCCCAGGCGGTTTTACGAACCGCAGGGATGCACTCAAAACGCAATTAGGGTAACTCCAGCCTCTTGCCCCCACGGGCACGCACCCCCGTTTATTCCGAGAGGCAACGCAACTGAAGACCGTGGCCGCGATGTAGTATATCCTTCGGGTCGAGCCACGTCACGTAGAAACTCAAATGTAAGCCGTAGATACCGCTCGTCGCGGAAGACCAGCCGAACCCGTTGTTACCGACACTGCTCAGTCTGCCCGGAGCATTGAAGTACCCCGCCCGCGTCGCGGTAGCCCGGGGCGGGGACGATCGGCCCTCGAAAGCAGGATCGGACGTTTTCGCCGCTGTACACAACGAGAAAGAAGACCTTAATCATCGGCCTCCGCAGCCTCCCGAGCCAGGCGGACGATGCCCCGGTTGTTGCGCCCGTCCACGAAGACGAACAGATCCTCCGGTACGCTCACTCGCCGGAAATGCGCCGTTTCCGCCGTGCACGGCAGCGCCTCTAAGGCCCCGGCGTCGAACACCCCGTCTCCGATCGCCGGGTTGAGCGTCAGATAACCCACCCCGAACGACGTCAGATTTTGGAAAAAGTGCGTCCCCTGCGACGGATCGACCCGGAAATCCTCCAGACCGCACTCTGCGATGACCCGCGCCTCCGAAATCTGCGGCCACTTCACCGGAATCCCCAGCCAAGGGTCGCTCGAACCCCAGCGCCCCGGTCCCACCAGCACATAGTTCAGCCCCTCCCGCTTCATCGCCGTGTTCAGCGCGTCGATCTCCTCCGCCATTTGCGGCGTCTCCGAACGCTCGAACCGCCCCGGCTTGACATAGATGATGTCCCGCAACCCCTCGATCTTTCCCAGCCCCAAAGCCGACTCCGCATAGAGAATAGCCCCCTCCGACCGTCCCTCCGGCGACGACCACTCCAGCCGGTCGCGCTGCGTCGCCTCCGCAATCGGGCGGATTTGCAGGAAGTTGAATATCTTCTCGTTTCCGTACGGCACGTCCATGTTGACCGCAAACTCGATCTCCACCGGCGACTTCATCTCCTCCGCCCCGATCCGCAGCAGCTCCCGCAGAATCTCGGCCAGCGGGAATGTGTCGTACTTCAGGATATGCGCGAACGTGATCAGCTTGCGCCCCGGCTCGTTCGGCGAGTCGCTCACCGACTGGTTCAGTGCGTCCCACGTCGAGGCCACGTACTTCATATTGCGGAAATGGGCCGCCTTCGGAATCTCGAACCGCACCAGATTCACCGCGTCGTCCGTCGACGTCCGCAGCCGCGACGGATCGAGCGACAGGGCGTACATCACCCGTTGCGTGTCGCGCAACATCAGCTCCGGCGTCGAGAGTTGCAGCACGCGTTTCGGATAGGCCGGTGAAAAACGCAGCGTAATCCCACCCTCGACCACTAATTTGCCCAGCCCCAGCGCGATGTTGGCGATCCCGTCCTCCGGCCGTTCGTCGCCGATCGGGTAGAAGTTGAGCGAGCGCGCCACCCCCGACAGGGTCGGAAAGTAGTACCCCTCGTCCTCCGTCCCGCAAATCTCCTGAATCACCACCCCCATCTTCTCGTCGGCCAGGCTGTTCGAACTCGCCTCGATGTAAGCCCGGCTCGCCCGGTAGTAGACCGAGGCGTAGACCCCCTTGATCGCCTTGCCCAACATGCGGATCATCTGATCCTCGTTGGCCACGCGCGGCACCATGTAGGTGGAGTATATCCCCGCGAAGGGCTGGAAGTGCGAGTCCTCCAGTTTAGAGCTCGACCGCACGGCCAGCGGCCGCTTCACGTTCCGCAGAAATACCCGAAGGTCTTCGACCACCTTGTCCGGCAGCCGGGAGCCGGAAAACTCGGAGAGGATCTCCGCGTCGTCCAGATCCGCTCCCTGCAAGGATTGCAACCCGTTTTCGCGGATAAAGCGGTCGAAATGGTCGGTAGCCAGCACCAGCGTCCGCGGAATGGTCACCCGCACCCCCTCCCATTTGTCGTAGAGTTTGTAGGTTTCGAGCATATTGCCGATAAAGGCCAGCCCGCGGGCCTTGCCGCCCAGCGAGCCGTTGCCGCTGCGGGCGAAGCTGATGAACTGGTTGTAGGTGGCCGGGTCGAACTCGGCCACGACGCCCTGGCCCATCTGCCGACGGTAGCCTTTGATGGCCCGGAGGGTGAACTCGCGCATCTCGTCCGGTGTCTCGAACATGCTGTTGGTCATCGCCCGCAGCATGTGGGCCAGCGAGAAGATACCCCGGGCGTAGAGCCATTTCGAGAGCATGTTCTGGGCCGTGTAGTAGGTCATCACGTCGGTCGGAATCCGTTCCAGCGCGTTCTGCATCTCGCCCAGGTCGCGCGCCCGGGCGATCTCGTCGCCGGTCAGGGGGTCGTAGAAGACGAAGTCGCCGAAGGCCATCCGCCGGTCGATGAAGTCGGCCAGTTCGCCCAACAGGTCGGGCGAGCGTTTGTAGATGAAGTCGGCCCCCAGTTCGGCGGCGTCGCGACGGTGTTCGAGGCTGGTGGATTGCAGCACTACGGGCATGGTGGGACGGTCGGCGAGCACCAGTCGGCAGAGTTTGACGCCGGCGTGCGGGTCGGGTTCGGGCCGGTCGTCGCTGCGCCGGAACGAGACGTCGGAGATGATCCCCAGCAGGTGGTCTTTGTAGCGTTCGTAGTGTTCGACGGCTTCGTCGTAGGAGCGGGCGAAGAGAATCTTGGGGCGGGCGCGTTTGCGCAGGATGCGTTGCTGTTCGTTGAGGGCTTCGCGGACGAATTCGTTGGTCTGGCGGATGACGGTGCGGTAGAGGTCGGGCAGGTAGGCGGAGTAGAACCGGACGTTGTCTTCAACGAGCAGAATGGCCTGCACGCCGATTCCGAGGATGTCTTCGCGGGCGTTCATCCGGTCTTCGAGCATCTTGATGATGGCGAGGATCAGGTCGGCGTTGCCCTGCCAGCTGAACATGTAGTCGATGGCGGTGGTGTCGGCTTCCATCACGCGCCGGGCGACTTCGCGCGAGAAGGAGCTCATCAGGATGAAGGGGATTCCGGGCCGCAGCTCCCGCACTTTCCGCGAGAGGGTGAAAACGTCCATCTCGCCGATGTTGAACATGGTGATAATGAGGTCGAAGGTCTCGCCGTTCCGCAGCTTTTCGAGGGCTTCGAGTCCGGAGCTGACGCGGATGAAGGCGGGTGGATTGCTCAGGTTCAGGTCGCTGTATTCCCGAACGATTTGGGCGTCGATATGGCCGTCTTCTTCGAGGGTGAACTGGTCGTAGGAGCTGCACACCAGAAGAATCCGGGTAATCCGCTGGCGCATAAGGTTATGAAAGTCAATGTCTACGAAAAATTTCTCGCTGTACTTCCCCATTTTATCCCTATTTTTGTCTGTAATCATTCATTTTTCTGCTCCTATCTGGACGGAACTGCCGCTTTTTGTAAAAAGCGGCACCAAAAACTTTTATGCTAGCTACGCTACTCCTTAGGCTCCGCAGTCCTCAGTCTTTGCGATTGCTTTTGGGTCGGGGTTGTAGCGCGCCAAAGGTTTAGCTCGCATTACGCGCGCTACAACTCCCGGCCCAAAGAAGAGTCCGAGAGTTGGGCCGCCGGCAGCTTTAGGATGCGAAGCATCCTTGAAAGTTTTTCTGGTTCTCTTTGTTCACAAAGAGAACAGTACCCTCCCGATAAGGTGCAACAAAAGAAAGTTTAATAGTTAAAATTAGTTAAATATGGGGAATTATGTATTGCGGGAGGTGAAAAGTGCGAGAGAATCGCGTGAATTCATTCGGATGGCCCGGGTTATCTATCGTGCCGACCCCATGTGGGTCGAGCCCCTGGAGCCCGATATCGCCGAAGTATTCGATCCGGCGAAGAATCCCTTGTTCGAGGGCGGAGAGGCCGTGCGTTGGACCTTGCACGATAGCAGCAAGGAGGGGCGGATCGTAGGGCGGATCGCTGCGTTTTACAACCGCGAACAGAGTGCCGAAGAGGCCCAGCCGACCGGCGGATGCGGCTTTTTCGAGTGCATTGATGACCAGGAGGCCGCGAACGTGCTGTTCGATGCGGCTCGCGAATGGCTGGCCGAGCGCGGGATGGAGGCGATGGACGGTTCGACCAACTTCGGAGACCGGCTGAAGTGGTGGGGGGTGCTGGTCGAAGGCTTTACCCTGCCGCTGTACGGGATGAACTACAACCCGCCTTACTATGCGCGGTTGTTCGAGACCTACGGTTTCCGGAACTATTTCGACCAGCATACCTATCTGCGGGAGTTGACGGTGAATGTCATGCCCGAGGCGTTGTACCGGAAGGCCGAACGGTTGTTCGCCAATCCGGACTATCGGTTCGAAGCGGTCGATATGAGCGATAAAAAGAAGGTGGCGCGGGACTTCATGACGGTTTATAACAGCGGTTGGGCTCAGTTTTCGGGGGTGAAACCGATGGATTTCGAGCATGCGTTGGAGATGGTCAGGGCGATGGCGCCGATTGTGGATCCCGAGGTGCTCTATTTCGCTTTCTACAAGGAGCAGGCGATCGGCTTTTTCGTGATCGTGCCCGACCTGAATGTGCTGATTCAGGATTTTCACGGGCGTTTCGGGTTGTGGAACAAACTCCGGTTGCTTTGGCGGCTTAAGGTACGACGCCGGAAGGGGCGGTTGTTCGGTGTGGTGTTCGGCGTGGCGGCCGAGTTTCAGGGGCGAGGGGTTGAGGCGGGGATGATCCGGCGGTTCGAACAGTATGTCGAGCGGAATCCGGAGCGGTACAGCTCGCTGGAGCTTGCCTGGATTGGTGATTTCAACCCGTTGATGATGCGTATGGTCGAGAGCTATGTACGGGCGGCGAAGTGTAAACGACATGTGACTTACCGTTACCTGTTCGATCGGGACAAACCGTTCGAACGTGCTCCGAAACTGGGGCGGGCGAAGGGGTAGGGGGCGAGTTGATTAAGCGATGCTGTGTATCGCTTTCGTCCCGGTGGTGCGCCCGTTGGGTGTTTTGTTAGAGTTGTCTTTACCTTTTGGCCCGCGCGCGAACAAAGAGTTGGGCCGTCGACAGCTGGAGGATGCGTAAACATCCGTCTAAAGCTTTTTCGGTTCCTTTTGTTCACAAAAGGAACAGTTCTAGCCGGGGCAATGACAGGATCGCGCGCCGCCGCCTAAAGGAGCGATTCAACTATTTCGGCGGTGAGCCGAAATAGAATGAATCGCGCAAGCCGTGCGAAAACGCGGCGGAGCGAAAGCGGAGCCGCAGTGAGGCGGACACGGAGCAGTGCTTTGGGGCGAGCTTTAGGCCGTGCCTGTTCTTCAGGCGCGAAAACCGTAGCCGGTTTTCGCGCCGCGTTGGGCTGAGCTGTTGGTCGTGCTTTTGCGGTTCGTAGAACCGCCGGGCTTGCGGCGGGGTATCTTCGATGCCCGGGCCGGACGCCGCAGCCCGCACCCGACAGAATTGGGGCAGAGCATTGGCTGTGCTTTGGGGCGGGTTGGACGCCCGGGCGGAACGCAACGAACATCGTGAGTTTGCGGGCCTCCCGAGGGGAGGCGTCCGGCCCGTGCGGTTCTTCGAACCGCAGGATTCAACTCAAAAGTAGGGTAGATGTGGCCGCTTGAGGTAGCTTTCGGGTAGAGGCAGTCGGTCATTTGGGCCGAGGCGGCCAGTCTTCGAGTGCCGAGCGGCACCGTTTATTCCGAGAGGCAACGCAACTGAAGACCATAGGCACGACCGTCCGCCGGATTGGGTGAGAGCCCTTGTGTTTGAAACCACAAAAGCCGCCCATTAATGCCGCTTACCGCAGACGACCAACTGTAGCCGTAGTTACCCACTCCGATCGCCCCTCCCGCATCGTGGATGCGGTAACCCGGGGCGGAGCCTTTCCCGAATATTCCGCCACAACACGGCTGAAAAAACGCTATCTTTACGCACAAAAAATCAAAAACCGATGGACTTTATCGAGGAACTCACCTGGCGCGGCATGATACACGATATGATGCCCGGAACTGTCGAACAGCTCAAAAAAGAGATGACCACGGCTTATCTGGGCTTCGACCCGACAGCCGATTCGCTGCATATCGGCCACCTCGTGGGCGTGATGATGCTCAAACACTTTCAACGGTGCGGCCACAAACCGCTGGCGCTGATCGGCGGAGCGACCGGTATGATCGGAGACCCGAGCGGCAAGTCGCTCGAACGTAACCTGCTGGACGAAGAGACCTTGCGGCACAATCAGACCGCTATCAAAGCCCAGCTCTCCAAGCTGATCGACTTCGACAGCGACGCGCCCAATGCGGCCGAAATGGTGAACAACTACGATTGGATGAAGGGCCAAACCTTCCTCGGGTTTATCCGCGACATCGGGAAACTCATCACCGTCAACTACATGATGGCCAAGGACTCGGTCAAGAAACGGTTCAACGGCGAGGGAGAGGGGATGTCGTTCACCGAATTTACCTACCAGCTCGTGCAGGGATTCGACTTTCTGACCTTGTACGAAACCAAAAACTGCAAATTGCAACTCGGTGGATCGGATCAGTGGGGGAATATCACCACCGGTACCGAACTCATTCGGCGGAAAGCCAACGGAGAGGCTTTCGCGCTGACCTGCCCGCTCATCAAGAAGGCCGACGGGACGAAGTTCGGCAAGACCGAGAGCGGTAATGTCTGGCTCGATCCGCGATATACGTCGCCGTATAAGTTCTACCAGTTCTGGGTCAATGTGAGCGACGAGGATGCGGAACGGTATATCAAGATATTCACCCTGCTGGACAAAGCGACGGTCGAGAATCTGATTGCGGAGCATCGCGAGGCGCCGCACTTGCGGAAGTTGCAGAAACGGCTGGCCGAAGAGCTGACCGTGATGATCCACTCGCGGGAAGAGTATGAACGGGCGGTGACTGCCAGCTCGATTCTCTTCGGTGGGGGTGCCGAGGCATTGAAGGCGGCGGACGAGCGGACGATTCTGGAGGTGTTCGACGGGGTGCCTCAGTTCGAAATTTCAGCCGCGGATTTGGCTGTTGCGAGTGGTGTGCCGTTTGCTGCGCTTTGCACGGAAAAGGCGTCGGTATTTGCTTCCAAGGGCGAGCTGAGGCGGCTGGTTCAGGGAGGCGGGATTTCGCTGAACGGCACTAAAGTGACGGATGCGGAACAGCCGGTGGCGACTGAAGATCTTATTTCCGGTAAGTTTCTGTTGGTGCAGAAGGGGAAGAAGAATTATTTCCTCCTGATTGCCAAGTAGAAACGGTTGATCGGAGGGCGGTGAGGCTGCCGCAGCAAAGTTTGTTTGAACTTGCGGGTATACCCGGCCAAAGCATCCCGGAGGGATGCGCTCTAAAGTTTTTTTTCGGTTCCTTTTGTTCACAAAAGGAACAGTTCGAGGCGGGGCAAAGCTCGACCGCGCGCGATCGCTGAAGTAGGAAATCATTCAAACGCGTGTTTCGCGTTTGAATAAGATTTCCGCCAGCGCGCGAACAAAGGGTTGGGTAGAGGCTGCCAGTTGCCCACCGCGGGCCAATGCGGCGGAGCGACAGCGGAGCCGCAGTGAGGCGAACACGGGGTAGAGAACTGGGGCGAGCTTTGGGCTGAACAGTTTGCTGTGCTTTTGCGGCTCGTAGAGCCGCGCGGGCCGAAGCCTCCCGCAGCGGAGGCCCGCAACTGACGTTGCTGTGGGCCCCGCAGTCTTCGACCCGCTCGGGCGACAAGGCTGAACTTGTTGGTTGTGCTTCTGCGACCCTTTGGGTCGCGCGGGCCGGACGCCTGCCCACGGCGGCCCGTAACACGCCGCTTGCGCGTCGAGAGTTGTCGTTCCTCCCGGGCGTCTGACCCACTTTAGTCGAGAGTGAATATTGAGGGTCGGAGCCAGCGTGGCCGGAAACGAGTTCTGCGACGTTGCAGGCCTACGCCTGGGGTGGCTCCGGCCCGCGGCGGTTCTACGAACCGCAGGGATGCACTCAAAACGCAATTAGGGTAACTCCAGCCTCTTGCCCCCACGGGCACGCGCCCCCGTTTATTCCGAGAGGCACCGCACTGAAAACCGTGGCCGCGGTGATCCGCAGTGCGGATATTGAGAGTCTGTGAACTGAAACTCAAGTCCAACCCCGTGACACCGCTCGTCGCGGCAGACCAGCTGAACCCGTATTTGCCGATGTTGACCAGCTCCCCCAAGGAGTAGGTGCGGTAGCCCGGGGCGGGCCGACATAAAACATCTGAATCATGAAAAAATCCCTTTTTCTGACACTCCTGACCTTGTTCGTAAGAGGCACAGCCTCGGCCTGGAAAATCGAGGGCCGGATTACCGGCATAGCCGATCAGGACTCAGTCACGGTCGTGATTTTCAGATATTGGGGTAACTCCGGGCGCACTTTTCAGGCCGACACCCTCCATGACGGACAGTTTATCTTCTCCGGTACTCTGCCCGATGACGCGATGGTCATGATGTCGGTCAAATCCAGTACCGGCAAATGGGTCAATTCCCTTTGGGTGACCGACACCACCCGAATGCAGATCACCGGTACGGGCGACGGGCCGTGGAAAGCGGCCAGCAACGAACCCGAACAGGCGATCGAGGCGGAGATACGGGCTGTGGATTTGTCCGACTTGGAAGCCCTGATCGAGAGTGCCGAGGGATACGAGAAGTATCGCGACTCCGTGTGGCGTCTATCCGTGGAGCGGCTGTGGCCGGTCTATGTCCGTTATCCGAACTCCCGGGCCATGTTGGATAACCTGAACTTTTATGTCCATGTCGGTGCGGTGCCGAAAGAGAAACTGCAATGGGTCTACGACCGTCTGACACCGGAGAACCGGGCTACACTGCACGGGCGGGCGATTGCCCTGGCGATCGATCCGCCGCACCAGCCGCAGGTGGGCGAGCGGTTCGTCGATTTCGAGGGAGCCGATACCGCCGGGGTGGCTTGCAAACTGTCGGACTATGCGGGGCGGGGGAAATATGTACTGCTCGACCTCTGGAGCGCGGGATGCGGCGGATGTTATGCCGCTTTCCCAGAGATGAAGAAACTCTATGCCGAGTACGGCGATCGGCTGGAGATCGTCGGCATTACTCTCGACGTTTCGAAAGAGATGTGGATCGGGGCCATTCAGTGGCAACAATTGCCGTGGAAACACATTTCCGACGGGATGGGAACGTATGCCGGCGCGGGGGTGCTTTACGGGACGAATGTGATGCCGACCTATGTGCTGATCGACCCGCAGGGGACGATCGTCGAACGCTGGTACCCCGGGCAGGGGGATTTTCAGGATCGGATGGTCGAACCGTATTTGAAAAAGAAAGAATAACGCATATAAATACGCAACGAAGATGATGAAAAGATGGTTGTTCGGAGTGCTCGCGCTGTTGGCAGCCGGCACCGTGTCGGCGCAGGAGCCGACGGAAAAGGTCGAAGTGGGCGACAAATTCCGCGACGTCGAGTTGCACGACACGGACGGGAACTACTCCTATCTGTCCGATTATGTCGGGCAGGAGGGGAAGTATTTGTTGGTGCTGTTTTGGACTTCGAACTGTCCACGGTGCCATGCCTCGTTCCCGGAGGTGGCCAAATATGCGAAGCAATATGCCGACAAACTCTCGGTGGTCGGAGTGATGCTGAGCGACAACCACGCCGGCTGGATGGAGATGTACAAATACCGGAAACCGTTTGCGTGGCCCAATCTTTCGGACGGTAAATTGTTGAACGAAGGGGCGGCGGTGCCGTACGGGATCGGTCTCTATCCGACCTTCGTGCTGGTGGAGCCGAAGGAGGGGCGGATCGTGCGGATGTGGAGCGGCTTTAAACTCGACCGTTTTCAGGCCGAAATGGAGCCTTATTTTGCGCCGGTGCGGTAGTTTGCGACTCTATGTGGTTCGGGTCTTATTTCGGGCTGTTTTTGAGGTTATGCTGGCATTGAGTCTGTACGGAGGGGTCGAGGTGGGGCTCGACGAGGCGGGGCGGGGGCCGTTGGCCGGTTCGGTATTCGCCGGAGCGGTGCTGTTGCCGGCCGATTTCCGGGACGATCGGCTCGACGACTCGAAGAAGATGACCGAGCGCGATCGGTATGCGGTGCGCGAGGTGATCGAGCGTGAGGCGGTGGCGTGGGGAGTAGGGGAGGTGTCGGCGGCCGAGATCGACGAAATCAATATCCTGAATGCCTCGTTCCGGGCGATGCGGCGGGCGTTCGCCCAGTTGCAGGAACGGTTGCCGGCGGGTGTCGAACCGGAACGGCTTCTGGTGGACGGCAATCGGTTCCGACCGGGACGGTTGCTGATTCCTTACGAGTGTGTGGTCAAGGGGGATGCGAAACTGGCGCCGATTGCGGCGGCTTCGGTGCTGGCCAAGACTTGGCGGGACGACTATATGTTGCGCCTGCACGAGGAATATCCGGTCTACGGTTGGGATCGGAACAAGGGCTATCCGACGGAGTTGCATCGGGAGGCTATTTTGCGGCATGGTCTGTCGCCTTATCACCGACGAACGTTCTGTCGTCGGTTTCCGCTATTCGGAGAGTAAGATAGGTACACATTCGCCCCGGACTCTGCGGCACAATAAGCGCAGAGTCCGGGGCGAAAGGCGTATCGAGGCGATGGAAAAGCCGCTATTGCGGTGCCACCATCGCTTCCAGAGCCCGGCGGTTGCGAATTACGATCGCATTTTCCGCCAGCTCGATGGTGCCGCGCTTGGCGAGTTCACCCAAGGTCTGTTCCAAGGCATTCCGGGTGATGTCCAGCTCGTCGGCCATCTTTTCGAACCGAAGGGGAACGGTCTCTCCCTCGCTGGCCGACACGGAGGAGAGCAATAACGCCGCCACTTTCTCGGTCAGCATCAGGACGGAGAGGGCGTAGATCTTCCGCGAGAAGTAGTTGGCCCGGTTCGAGATGATGTCGATGAAGTTCGACAGCACGACGGTATTTTCCTGCATCATTTCGAACAGGGCGCCTCGGTGGAGGGTCATGATTTCGGTGTCGTTTTCATTGGCGGTCACGTCGATCGGAAGCCGGTTGTAGCCGCCGAACAGAAACGCGGGGGCGATGAGCTGCGGGGCGGGGATGTTGTCGATTACGCGTCTCCGGCCGACGGCGTCGGTCACTTCGCCGCGCACGGAACCGCGCAGGATAATCATCAGGCCGGAGTAAGCGGTGTCTCGCCGGGCGATGGGGGCGTTTTCGGCATAGGTCTCGGTGGTGTAGGCGGAGCGGGACAGCAGGTCGGTGATGGTCTGTTCGTCTAAACCGCGGAAAAGGGGCGATTCTTGTAAAATGGGAAACATAATCAATAAGTTTTATCTGTCTTTGCCCTGTATGGTACTGTTCTTTTTCTGAAGAAAAAGAACCAAAAAGACTTCAGACGGATGCTAACGCATCCTCCCGCTGCCGGCGGCCCGGTTCTCGGACTCTTCTTTGGGCCGGGGATTCTTCCGGGCGCGTAGGATAATACCCGCATTATCGCGCCCCGGAGAACCCCGACCCAAAAGCAATCACAGAGACTGAGGACTGCGGAGCCTGAGGCATAGCGTAGCTATCATGAAAGTTCTTTGGGTACCTTTCTTTCAAGAAAGGTACGGTTCTATCCGGCACAAAGTACCAGCTATAAAAATTATTTTTCAGGTTTTGCTGTTCCCAGCAGGCGAGCCACATATTTTCCGATGATATCGAATTCGAGGTTCACCCGCGTGTTCGGTTCTATCCGGTGGAAATTGGTGTGTTCGTGCGTGTAAGGGATGATCGCCACCTGAAAGCCGTCCGGACGCGAGTTAACGACCGTCAGACTCACTCCGTTGACCGCTATCGAGCCCTTTTCGACCGTCACGTAGCCCGCTTTCCGCAAACGTTCCGGGGCGTCGTAGTCGAACGTATAGTACCAGCTCCCGTCGGCGAATTCCACCGTGCGGCAAACGCCCGTGGTGTCGACATGTCCCTGTACGATATGTCCGTCCAGCAGAGCGTCCATCCGCATGCTCCGTTCGAGATTGACCGGGTCGCCCACCTTCAGGTCGCCCAGATTGCTCTTTTCGAGCGTCTCGCGAATCGCCGTTACGGTATAGGTCCGTTTTTCCGGATCGACGGCCACGACGGTCAGGCAAACGCCGTTGTGGGCCACGCTCTGATCAATGTGCAATTCCGGTGCCAGATCGGCTTCGAAGGTGATATGCAGATTGTCGTGGTCGGGCTCCAGCCGCACGACGGTTCCCATGCTTTGTACGATTCCTGAAAACATAGTGTTCTGAATAATTTTTTTCGGTTCGGTGTTTTTGCCGGTACCCCGCCCCGGGCTTCCGCCGCCATACTTCGGGTTCGTTGGCCGGCGTCGGCGATGAAGGATCCGCCTGGTTGGCTGCGGCGGGCGAAACGACCGGGATCGGGTTGCGTTCCTTAACGACCGGGGTTCAATCCACGTGGGAGCACAATCGTGCCTTCGGTTTTCAGTTGCGTTGCCTCTCGGAATAAACGCCGCGGGCCCGCGGTGGGCAATGGGCTGGAACTACCCCAAGTAACCGGCAGTCTCTAACTTACAAAACGCCGATGCCGTAGTAAGCAAAGCCTTGGTTTCGCAGCTCGTTCCGATCGAAGATGTTGCGACCGTCCACCACCACCTTCCCGCGCATGGCCCGTCCGACCACCTCCCAGTTCGGCAGCCGAAACTCTTTCCACTCCGTCAGCAAAACCAGCGCATCGGCATCCAGCACCGCACCATAAGCGTCCGAAGCATAAGCGATCGCATCGCCGACCCGGCGTTTCGCTTCGGTCATCGCAATCGGGTCGTAGGCCACGACCTCGGCTCCCGCCTCCCGCAGCTGTTCGATCAGCACCAGCGCCGGCGCCTCGCGCATGTCGTCCGTGCCCGGCTTGAAAGCCAAGCCCCACAATGCGATCCGCCGTCCGCGCAACGCTTCGGCGTTGCCGAAATGGCCGACCAGTTTTTCGAACAGAATCCGTTTCTGCCGCTCGTTCACCCGCTCCACAGCCTCCAAGACCTCCATGCGGCAACCGTTTTGTGCCGCGCTGTGGATCAATGCTTTGACGTCTTTCGGGAAGCACGAGCCCCCGTAGCCGCACCCCGGATAGAGGAATTTGTTCCCGATCCGGCTGTCTGCGCCGATCCCCTTGCGAACCATATTGACGTCGGCCCCTACCGCATGGCACAAGGCCGCCACGTCGTTGATGAAACTGATTCGCGTGGCCAGCATCGCGTTGGCCGCATATTTGGTCATCTCGGCCGACGGGATGTCCATGAACATCACCCGGAAGTTGTTGAGTAACATCGGTTTGTAGAGTCGTGTCATCAATTCCCGGGCCCGTTCCGAGTCGGTGCCCACGACCACGCGGTCGGGCCGGATGAAATCTTCGATGGCGTTCCCCTCCTTGAGAAATTCCGGGTTGGAGGCGACGTCGAACGGAATTTGCACGCCTCGCTTATCCAGTTCGCCCTGAATCGTGGCGCGCACCTTGGCCGCCGTCCCCACGGGAACGGTCGATTTGGTCACGACCAGCACATACCGGTCGATGTGCCGACCGATGGTTTCAGCCACCTGAAGCACGTAGCGCAAATCGGCGCTTCCGTCCTCGTCCGGCGGCGTCCCGACGGCCGAAAAGACGATCTCCACCTCCGGCAACACCGATTCCAGCGAGGTGGTGAAGTGGAGCCTTCCGGCTTTGTGGTTCTTTTCGACCAGTTGCTCCAGATTGGGCTCGTAGATCGGGATGATCCCTTGCTGCAACCGTTCGATTTTCGAGGCGTCGGTGTCCACGCAGGTCACGTCGACGCCCAGTTCGGCAAAACAAGTGCCGGTCACCAGACCGACATAACCGGTTCCGACAATCGCTATCTTCATAATTCGGGTTCCTGCGGTTCTGACGGGGTGCTGAGCGGTGCGTAGTCGACGGTAAAGAGGGTACTCCGACTGGTGCTCGGCCCGTTAGAGCCCTTGGTCAAATCATATGAAAATGTGATTTGACCGGAGGTGGAGATCACTAGTTCCGACTCGTTGTTCCCGGTTGCGGTTTGTGCCGTTTCAAGTACTTTTTCCAGGTTTTCTTTCTGCAAGTCCGACACTTTGTTGTCATAAATCACACTGGCCTGCCGGTCGTTTTCGGCTTCGTCGGCGCCTTCGATGATGATCGGTTTGCCGAGCATGCCCGTTCGCACGAAGTCCTGATTGATCAACCAGCCGGTGAGATAGTTCATTACGGCGTATTTGTCTTTCTCGCTGTCGGGCAAGGCTTCGATCTGTTCTGGAGACAGAATTTCTATGCCGATAAAATTAGGGCCGATCTGATAAAACGAGTAGGGTTTCTCTTCCTGACAGGAGGTCAGCGCTATGAAGCCGGCAGCCAAGACGGCCAGCACGCTTAAGATTTTCTTTTTCATAGGGTTCTTACGAATTTTGTTTGGTTAGCTTCATGTCTCGCAGGGGCCGCTCGGGCTCCGTTACAAATATCCGCATTTTTCGGGAAATATCCGACTACTGTTTGCAATACCAGTCGTAGAGTCTCCGGATGCCGTCGTCGATTTCGACCGAGTGGTGCCAGCCGAGGGCGTGCAGACGGGATGGGTCGGTCAGTTTGCGCGGGGTGCCGTCAGGTTTCGAGGCGTCGAAACGGATCTCGCCGGTGTATCCCACGGTGTCGGCGATGAGGCGCACAAGCGAGGCGATGGTGAGTTCGCTGCCGGTGCCGATGTTGAGGTGGCAGTTCCGGATTTCTGTCCCTTTTCCGGCGGCCAGGTCGCGGAAACCGACGTGTTCCATCACGTAGATGCAGGCGGCGGCCATGTCTTCGCTCCAGAGGAACTCCCGCAGGGGTGTCCCGCTGCCCCAGACGGTTATGGTGCCGGAGGCGATACCGTATTTTTCGAGCTTTTCCAATAACTGAGGCTCGGAGGCTGTCCCGTCGATGCCTTCGACCGGGCGGCGGTCGAAGTCCTGACGAATGGTCGCCCAGTCGCCTCGCATCAGAGCTGCTGCGAGGTGCATCTTCCGCAACAGGGCGGGCAGCACGTGGCTGGTTTCGAGGTCGAAGTTGTCTTCGGGGCCGTAGAGGTTGGTGGGCATCACGGCGATGAAGTCAGTGCCGTACTGGAGGTTGAAGCTTTCGCACATCTTCAACCCGGCGATCTTGGCGATGGCGTAGGGTTCGTTGGTGTACTCCAACGGTGAGGCGAGGAGGCACTCTTCGGGCATGGGTTGAGGCGCGTCGCGGGGGTAGATGCAGGTGGAGCCGAGAAAAAGGAGTTTCTTCACGCGGTGTCTCCAGGCTGCGGCGATGACGTTGTTCTGGATCTGGAGGTTGTGCCAGATGAAGTCGGCCCGGTAGAGGGAGTTGGCCATGATTCCTCCGACGTGTGCGGCGGCGAGAAAGATGTATTCGGGTTTTTCGGTTTCGAAAAACTGCTCTACGGCGCGTTGGTCGGTGAGGTCGAGTTGGGCGTGGGTGCGGCCGATCAACCGACTATAGCCTTGTTTTTCCAAGCCGCGCCAGATGGCGGAACCGACCAGACCGCGGTGGCCGGCGACGTATATTTTGGAGTCTTTTTCCATGTCGTAGGAGGTTTATGTGATAGGGGAATTGTTTCGTTGCAGGATATCTTGTTGAGGCTTCGTTGATGGGTTGGTTTGGGCGGTCGGCAGCTTAAGGATGCGCCAGCATCCGTCTAAAGTTTTTTTGGTTCTTTTTGTTCACAAAAAGAACAGTACCAGCCGGGGCAGTGCTTAGACCGCGCGCCCCTGCCTCAACGCGCGCCCCGCCTAAAGAAGCGATTCAACTATTTCGGCGATAAGCCGAAATAGAATGAATCGCGCAGGCGCGCGAAAAAGCGGCGGAGCGCAAGCGGAGCCGCAGTGAAGCGAACACGGGGCGGAGAGCTGGGGCGAGCTTTGGGCTGCAACTGTTCTTCGGGCGCGAAAACCGACTGCGGTTTTCCCGCTGCGCTGGGCCGAGCATGAGGCTTGGATTTGGGCGGTGAGTTGGGCTGTACTCTTGGCCAAGCTTTGAGCCGAGAGCAAATAGCTAAGTTCCCGTGGCAACGGTCGGCCCGCAGCCCCCGGATGCGGAGGGCCGAAATACTCCGCTTTCGCTCCGTCTTCGTTCTCCGCTGGCTGCGGGCGAGGATGAACCCGACAGAAAAAGGCAGTGCATTTGCGGCCCAACGGCTCGCGCGGGCCGAAGCTTCCGACCGCGGAGGCCCGCAACTGACGTTGCTTTGGGCCCCGCAGTCTTCGGTCCGCCCAAGAGGGTAGGATAGTCTCAGCCCCTTACCCACACCGCCCATGCCTTTCCCGTTTATTCCGAGAGGCAACGCAACGGAAAACCGTGGCCGCGGTAACCCATGCTGAAGGGATTGAAGTACTGCGTGCTGAAATGCAAAAATACACTGCCGGTGCCGCTAAAGGCGGACGAGTAGTTGAACCCGTAGCTGCCAACGTTGCCCAGTCCACCCGATCCTGTATCGCGGTAGCCCGGGGCGGTGCTGCTCTGCACTCGGAAGCTGGCCGTCCGGATTCAAGTTAGGGTAGAGGCTGCCATCAAAACGCCCTGTGGGCGCGTTTATTCCGAGAGGCAATGCAACTGAAGACCATGGCCACGGTTACCCACATAACTGGGATTGAACATCCTCGGTTCCGAAGCCAAATACCGCACCGTGATGTCGCCCGTCACCGGCGTACACGCCCAGCCGTACCCGTGGCGGCCGACGTCGCACAGCGCGCCCGAAGCTGCCGAGCGGTAGCCCGGGGCGGCACGGTGTCAGCGCGTGCGAAAAGAATCGAAAGAACGATAATTGTCAGAACTGGAAGTAGATGAACGGCTGTACGTCTCCGCTGCTCAACTGGGCGATCAGCCAGATCAGACCCGTCGTCATCAGGGCATACACCACGATCGGCAGACGCTGTACCGCTTGCAAAGTCCGCTGTTCGAGCCGGTCGCTCGTGAAGTGGAGCACGTAGCCGATCCCCATCAGCAGCAACACCCACTTGTAACCAGCCACGAAATCCCAGAAGATTTCCGGGTGGAACGCCGTGAAGATTTGCGAGAAGATTTGTCCGGCCACCTCCATCGACTCCGCCCGGAAGAAGACCCAGGTCGCACAGACGAAGCTGAACGTCAGGAGAATGCCGATCACCCTGCGCCAGCGCGGCATATTGGCCCCCGTCGGTCGGAAACCCGGCGCGAGGTGCATCGTCAGTTTGTGGCCCGCCAGCCCCGCGCCGTGCAGTCCGCCCCAGACGACGAAACGCATCGCCGCTCCGTGCCACAACCCGCCGAGCAGCATCGTGATCATCAGGTTCGCGTAAGTCCGCAGCCGCCCCTTACGGTTCCCGCCCAGCGAGATGTAGAGATAATCTTTCAGCCAGGTCGAAAGCGAGATGTGCCACCGCCGCCAGAATTCCGTGATGGTGGCCGACTTGTACGGCGAGTTGAAGTTCGCGTTGAACCGGAAACCGAGCAGCAGCGCGATCCCTATGGCCATATCCGAGTAGCCCGAGAAGTCGCAGTAGATCTGCATGGCATAGCCCAATACGCCCATCAGGTTTTCGAGCCCCGTGTAGAGCATCGGGTTGTCGAAAATCCGGTCTACGAAATTGAGGCTGATGAAGTCCGAAATCACCGCTTTCTTGAACAACCCGCACAGAATCAGCCACACTCCTTCGCCGAATTGGGCCCGGCTGACGGTCAGCGGACGCTGGTGGATCTGCGGAATGAAGTCGCGGGCCCGGACGATCGGCCCGGCGACTAACTGCGGGAAGAACGAGATGTAGAACAGGTAGTCGATCCACCGGTGCAGCGGTCGTACTTTGCCCCGGTAGAGGTCGATGATGTAGCTCATCGACTGGAAGGTGAAGAACGATATCCCGATCGGCAGGAAGATGTTCTGGAATTCGAGCGGATCGGCCAGGAAGTTGTTGACGATGTCGATCAGGAAGTTGGTGTACTTGAAGTAGCCCAGCATCCCGAGGTTGATGCAGACGCTCAGAGCCACCCACGCCCGCCGGCTTCCCCTCCGCCGCGAGGTGGCGATGAAGTGGCCGATGAAGAAGTCGCTCGTGGCGGTGAACATCAACAGCAGGAAGAAGATGCCGCTGGTCTTGTAGTAGAAGTAGAGCGAGAAGAGGGTGACGTAGACGATCCGCAGGGTGACGGCCCGGCGCATGAATCCGTAGAAGCAGGTGAATCCCAGAAACAGAAAGAGAAACAGACCGCTGGTGAAGAGCAGCGGTTCGGCGGGATTGTATTTCAGCAGGTCGAGGAGGTTACTGAGCTGTGGAGCCATGACCGATGTATCCGTTGTAAAGTGCGTTGTAAATCAGAAGGCCCTGTATGCGGTATCCTTCGGCGGTGTAGTGTATCTTGTCGCGGGCCATGAGGTTGTGGTCGGCCCAGTTGTGTGCCGATCCTTCGCCGCCGGTAGCGGCGTAGAGGTCGATGAAGGCGACGCCCTGTTCTTCGGCATAGCGCCGCAGGGTGCGGCTGATGCGGCCGAAGTTGGCGTTGGGCTCCCCTTTTTTGAAAGCCTGTACGGGGGCGGTCAGCAGAATGGCGGCTTCGGGATTGGCGGTGCGCAGCGGCGAGACGAACCGATCCACTTCGCGGTAGAAGACGTCGTCGTTGAAGTTGCTGCCGGCGGCTTCGTTCGAGCCCATCGAGAGGATGATCAGGTCGGGTTCCAGCGCGGTGCTCTGGCGCACGACCTCTTCCTGCTTGCCCCAGTGTAGGAAGCAGGCGCTGTTGACTCCCATGGCGTGGTAGAGGATGCCGTTGCGGCCGTTTTCCAGCGAAAAACCGTAGATGGGCCCGCGGGCGAATTTCCCGTCGGCGTAGGTGTGCAGTTCGAGGGAGTCGACGTTCGAGACGAGGTCGATGTCGGTGTTGAAGTCGTAGATAATGTCCGGGGTTCCGATTCCGGCCGAGAGGCTGTCGGGGGCTTCGATGATCGGGGCGTATTTCCCGTGAAAGATCCGGACTTTGTTGAAGCTGTAGTCGAGGGTGTCTTTAGTGGGCAGGGCACAGAGCAGGAGTTTGTTCTCGGCGCGCGAGCTCTGGACGGCGATGCCGGTGATGCCGATCGGCTGGCTGGCTCCTTTCCCTTGGATGATGCGGGCGCAGCTCCATTCGCCGCAGGCGCCCGACACGGGTCGGATGGCGTAGTCGCGGGGTTCGTTGCTGCCGCCGAGTTTGTGGGGGACGATCATGCCTCGTCCGGCGTTTCCGAATCGGGCGTGGAGGTGGCGCATAATGACGTCGGGAATCACGCCGCCTTGGATGTGCGAGTCGCCGAACTGGATGATATTGACACGACGGATGGCCTCTTCGACCGTCGTGTCGGCGGTGTCGGAGACGGGAAAACGCAGGGGATCGATTCGCCTGAGTTTACTATAAAAAGCGGCGAGGTGATCGGCCGGGTCGCACAAGGTGTCGGCGGCGGTATCGACAAAGGAGTAGGAGGCGATAAACACCGAGTCGGAGGGAACGATTTCGGTTTCCTGTTGTTCTTGACGTTTTTCAGCGCCGCAACTGCTCAGGGCGATTACGGCTGCGAGTACGCTGTAAATGATATACTTTAGCATCTGTTTCGACACTTAAAATTCGGTTATGTTTCCAAGGTGACAGGGCCTGTGCGTTTCAGGTCGCTCTTGTGAGCGAGCCTGGGGCCGAGGCGATCGTAGAAAAACCTGGGTATCGCCTGTTCTGCGCGCGAATAACGGGTTGGGCTGAGGCTTTGCGCATGCGGGTATACCCGGCCAGAGCATCCCTTTAGGGATGCGCTCTAAAGTTTTTCTGGTTCTCTTTGTTCACAAAGAGAACAGTTCTATCTGGGGCAGTGATCAGCCCGCGCGGCACGCCATAGGAGGGAAATCTTGTCAAAATGTGCCAGCACATTTTGACAAGATTTCCCAAGGCGCGCGAAAAAAGGAATTGGGCAAAGGCGAGTCAAAGCTCGATCGCGCGCGACCGCTGGAGTAGGAAATCATTCAAACGCGTGCTTCGCGTTTGAATAAGATTTCCGCCAGCGCGCGAACAAAGAGCTGGGCTGAGTCTGCCCTTTGCCCACCGCGGGCACGCGGGGCCTGCCCGGCCCGAGGGCAGTCTCGTCCTGTCGGTAAAGCCGCGCGCCGTCGCCTAAAGAAGCGATTCAGCTATTTCGGCGGTGAGCCGAATATAGATGAACGCGCAAGGCGCGCGAACAAAGAATGGGGTAGAGGCTGCCAGTAAAACGCCCTTTGGGCGCGCCCGCCCGCTTAAAGAGGGATTTCGCTTGTTTTGCGACAGCAAAATAGAGATGAAATCCCAGCGGGCGACGGAAAACGCGGCGGAGCGACAGCGGAGCCGCAGTGAGGCCGACACGGGGCGGAGAACTGGGCCGTGCTTTGGGCCGTGTCTGTTCTTCAGGCGCGAAAACCGTAATCGGTTCTCGCGCCGCGCTGGCCGAGCTTGGAGCTGGAATCTGGGCTGTGGCTTGGGTTGAACCGTTGGCCAAGCTCAGGCTGAGAGCGAATAGCGCGATTCGTAGAATCGCCGTCCTCGGCGAGAGCGACGCTATAGCGGCGCGTGGGGGCGCGCCGAAGACGAACCCAACGGATTGGGGTAATAAAGAAAATGTTGCTATTGCGGTTCGTAGAACCGCCGGGCCTGCGCGCTGGGCCTTCGGCCCACCCGGGGGGCGCGCAGCCCGAACCTGACAGACATGATCAGTAAATGGGGCCGAGCTCCTGTGACTCGTAGAGTCGCGCGGGCCGGAGCCACTCCCGGCGTAGGGCCGCAACTCGCGATGCTCGTTTGGGCCCCGCTGGCTCCGGCCGCCAAAGTCAAGTCAGTTAGGGTAGCTCCAGCCCATTGCTCACCGCGGGCCCGCGGCGTTTATTCCGAGAGGCAGCGCAACTGAAAACCGTAGCCGCGGTTGTGCGTGCTGCCGGGATTGACGTCCGTCGTGTTGAACCCCAAGAGCATGCCGTTGATGCTGTTCAAATTGGGAGCGGAAGACCAGCTGTATCCGCTGTTGCCAGCGTAGTCCGGCGCACCATGAAGCCTTTCGCGGAAGCCCGGGGCGGGGTCGCTCGGCACTCGAACCGAGCCGCCTACTTTCCTAAGTTTTGCCCCCAAGAACAGCCGCCTTTACCCTCGATTACCTCAGCCCCTCCCCCTCGTCCTCGACACGATATGCCTGTTCGTGACCGCCATCTGAAAACAAAGAACGAAAATACTTCGCCGTCAGGAACAAAAAAGGCATCCTACCGCTAAATAGGATGCCGTCGGCCTGATCAGGCGTGTTGACCCGCTAGGATTCGAACCCAGAAAGACAGAACCAGAATCTGTAGTGTTACCATTACACCACGGGTCAATAAAATCCCTTTCAAAGGAGAATTCGCTGCAAATTTAATGCGTCTGATCGAAACCAGCAACAAAATCTGCAAAAAAAGTGTTGACCCACCAGGACTCGAACCTGGAACGACAGAACCAAAATCTGCTGTGTTACCATTACACCATGGGTCAGAACCGCTTTCGCACGGCAAAAGTAGCGTTTTTCTGTGAAACCGCCAAATTATCGGATGTTGGCGATCGACATAATGTCTGCGAAGACCCCCGCCGCCGTCACCGAAGCCCCCGCGCCGTACCCTTTGATCTGGAGCGGATACTCGTCGTAGCGCGTCGTCCGGATCAGGATGATGTTGTTGCTACCCTCCAGGTCATAGAACGGATGTCCCGTCTCGACCGTTTCGAGCCCCACCGAACAGCGGCCGTTCTCCATCGACGCCACGAACCGCCACCGTTTCCCCTCTGCCGCCAGCACGCGCCGCTGACGTTCGAACTCCTCGTCCAGTTGCGGCACTTTGGCCCAGAAATCCTCCGTCGAACCCTCGAAGATCGAGGCCGGAACGAACAGGTTTTTCACCACATCCGCCTGTTCCACCGCGTAGCCCGATTCGCGGGCCAGAATCACCAGCTTGCGCACCACGTCCGTCCCGCTGAGGTCGATCCGCGGGTCGGGCTCGGCATAACCCGCCTCCTTGGCCATCGCCACCGCCCGGCTGAAGGGAATCTCTTCCGACAGGACGTTGAAGATGTAGTTCAGCGTCCCGCTCAGCACCGCCCGAAGTCCCAGAATCGTATCCCCGCTGTGTCGCAGATCGTTGATCGTGTTGATAATCGGCAGCCCCGCCCCCACGTTGGTCTCGAAAAGGAACTTGACGCCCCGCGTCCGGGCTGTGTTTTTCAGCGCCGCATAGTGGTCGTAAGCCGACGATGCGGCGATTTTGTTGGCCGTCACCACCGAAACGTTGTGTCCCAACAGATCCCCGTAGATTTCCGCCACCTCCGGGCTGGCCGTGCAGTCGACGAAGACCGAGTTGAAGATGTTCATCTCCGCGATCCGGTCACGGATGGTCTGCGGCGTGGTGGGAATGCCTTCTGTCTCCAGCCGTTCGCGATACTGCGACAGGTCGATCCCCTCGCGGTCGAAAATGCTGCGCCGCGAGTTCGAAATACCTACGACGTTAATTTTCAGGGCATTCGTTCGCAACAGCTCCTCCTGCTGCGAGCGAATCTGCTCGATCAGCGAGCCCCCCACGAGTCCTACGCCGGTCAGAAAGAGGTTCAGCACCTGATATTCCGACAGAAAAAACGAGTCGTGAATGACGTTCAGCGTCTTCCGCAGGCTCTCGACCTTGACGACGAACGAGATGTTGGTCTCGCTGGCCCCTTGTGCGCAGGCGATGACGTTGATCCCGTTCCGTCCGAGCGTCCCGAACAGCTTGCCGGCGATCCCCGGACAGTGGCGCATGTTCTCGCCGACGATCGCCACCGTCGCGAGGTCGCACTCCAGCATGATCTCGTCGATCTCGCCCGTGGCGATCTCCTGCGCGAATTCCGTGCTCAGCACCTCCCGGGCCCGTTCCGCGTCGTCGCGCCGGACGCCGATCGAGGTGGTGTTCTCGCTCGATGCCTGAGAGACCATGAAGACGCTTACCCCCGCCTTCGCCAGCGCCTTGAATATCCGGTAGTTGACGCCGATCACGCCGCACATCCCCAGTCCGCGGATGGTCAGCAGGCAGCTGTCGTTGATCGATGAAATCCCTTTGATCGCCTTGTGTATGTCGCCCCGCCCGGCCACCGGGACGGTCACCTCGCGGGAGATGTAAGTCCCCGGACACTCCGTCCGGTAAGTGTTGCGAATATAAATCGGGATATTCCGGTTGTAAGCCGGGAAGATGGTCGGCGGGTAGATGACCTTCGCGCCGAAGTTGCAGAGCTCCATCGCCTCGACGAAGGTCAGCGATTCGATCAGGTAGGCCTTGTCGATCACCCGCGGGTCGGCCGTCATGAAACCGTCCACGTCGGTGTAGATGTTGAGCGCCTCGGCCCCCACCGCCGCCGCGATAATGGCCGCCGTGTAGTCCGAACCGCCGCGTCCCAGCGTGGTCGCCTCGCCGGTGGTCTTGTCCGACGAGATGAAGCCCGGCACGACGCTCACCCGCGCATCGTCCGCAAAAGTGGAGCGCACCAGCTCGTTGGTCAGCGTAAAATCGACGATATGCTTATTGAAGTAGGGTTCGGTCTTGATGAAAGCGCGCGCGTCGCGCAGCACAGCGCCGTCGATGATCCGGCTGACGATCAGCGAGCTGAGCCGTTCGCCGTAGCCGACGACGGTGTTGGTCGTTTTGGGCGAGAGATCCTGGATGAGGAAGATGCCGCGGAGGATGTTTCCGAGCTCTTCGAGCAGCGCTTCGACCTGTGTCGAGGTCTCTGCCTGCAAATGCGTCGGCACGCTCTCGGCGATCGCCTCCCGGTGCCGGCGGCAGATGGTTTCGTACTGGTCGCGATAGGTCGGATCGGCTTGGGCCGCCGCCGCGCCCGTCGCTAACAGGAGGTCGGTGATGCCGCCCAGGGCGGAGACTACGACCGCTACGCGGCCCGGCTCCCGGCCGATGATCTCCCGGATATTTTGCAGACCGGCGGCCGAACCTACGGAGGTGCCGCCGAATTTGAAGACTTTCATCGCCTGTCTCTGATTTTCGTTCGGTGGTTGAAACGCGCAAGATAGACATTTTGCCGGAAATATCAGCCATCCGGAGGCGATGCGGGCGGAAAAAAGAAGGGGAGGGCCGCTCCGGAATCAGACGGTGCGGAGGTATTTTTCGTAGATGCTTTTCCGCAGTTCGTTCAGCGCGCCGAGGCGTTGCATGATCTCCTGCGCCTCCTCCATGGTCTGGATGCCGAGCAGCTCCTTCTGGAGCGAGGCGATGATCGAGCAGACCACTTTCGATTTATAGATCGTGATCGCCTTGGGTATGGCCTCGCCGAGCCGCTCGCGCTCGGTGGAGACGCGGATTTCGTAGCGCTCCCACATCCGGCTCGGGGCATAGGTCTCCTCTTGGGTCAGCAGATCCACCACGAGCGACGCCACCTCCGCCGAAGGGTGGTTGATGAAACGGTTCACCTCCGGCGCCCGGTTCTCCTCGCGGTAGATCCGGACGTACTCTTCGTAAATCTGCCGGCACAGCGGGCTGTGCATCTCGATGCGGTCGAGCTCCAGGTCGCCGATGATGGTCTCGGCCACACTGAGCGAGACGATCTCGGTGGGCGACATCTCGAAGTCGAAGTTCTCGCCGCCGTATTTGAGCAGGTAGCCCACCAACTCCCGTTCCAACTGCTCCAGTTCGCGGTTGAGCCCCTGTTCGGCGAAGCTGAGTTTCGGGGCGAGGTCGACCGGCGCCGTCGATTCGGCGACCGGCCCCTCCGGCGAATAGGACGGCGCGGCGGTCGGATCGCTTTCCTGCCGTTGCAGGAACTGCTCCTTGCGCCGCTGGTTCTCCGCCACCTCGCGCCCCGCCTGACCGTCCACCATCGTGACTCGTTTTTTTGCGACCTCGCGAATCAGGATGTCTTCGTCGATTTCGAGCTTCCGCGCGCACTCTCGGATAAAGACCGACCGCGTGATCGCCTCCGGAATCGTGGCGATCGACTCCACCACGCTGGCGATCACCTCCGCCCGCTTGATCGGGTCTTCGGCCGCGTCGCCCAGCAGAATCCGGGTCTTGAACGAGATGAAGTCCTCTTCCTGCTCCTCGATATAGGCTTGCAGCTCCGTGGCGTTGTGCGCCCGGGCGAAAGAGTCCGGGTCTTCGCCCTCCGGCAGCAGCACGCACCGCACGGTCAGCCCCTCGCGCAGAATCATGTCGATCCCCCGCATCGAGGCCTTGATCCCCGCCGCGTCGCCGTCGTAGATGACCGTCACATTCTTGGTGAACCGCTTGATGAGCTTGATCTGCTCCACCGTGAGCGATGTCCCGGACGAGGCCACGACGTTCTCGACCCCCGACTGGTGCATCTGGAGCACGTCGGTGTAGCCCTCGACCAGGATACAACGGTTGAACTGCGTGATGGCCTTCTTGGCGAAGTAGATGCCGTAGAGGGTGTTGCTCTTGTGATAGATCTCGCTCTCGGGCGAGTTGAGGTATTTGGCGACCTTCTTGTCCGTCCGCAGCGTCCGCCCGCCGAACGCGATCACGCGTCCCGAGAGCGAATGGACGGGAAACATCACCCGTCCGCAAAAACGGTCGTAGTATCCCCCGCCGTTGGCTGCCTCCCGTTTGATGGTGAGCCCCGTGCCCACCAGAAAGGATTCCTGATACCCCTCGCTCAGCGCGGCCCGGGTCATGGCGTCGCCCTTGGAGGGGCAATAGCCGAGCTGGAACTTCGCGATCGTGGCGTTGGTAAACCCCCGTTCGCGGAAGTAGCTCACGCCGATGCTCTCCCCCTCCGACGTCCGCAGCTGGGACTCGAAGTACTGGTTGGCCCACGAGGTGACGACCATCATGCTCTCGCGGTCGTCGTTGCGCTGGCGCTCTTCGGGGGTCTGCTCCTTCTCGCGGACTTCGATGCCGTATTTCTTGGCCACCCACTTCAGGGCTTCGACGTAGCTCAACCCCTCGTGCTCCATCACGAAGCTGATGGCGTTGCCCCCCTTGCCGCACCCGAAGCATTTGTAGAGCCCTTTGGAGGGCGAGACGACGAACGAGGGGGTCTTTTCGTTGTGGAACGGACAGCAGGCCTGGTAGTTGACCCCTTTCTTCTTCAGGGTCACGAAGTCGCTCACCACATCCACGATGTCTGCGGCGGCGAAAATTCGGTCTACGGTCTGGCGGTCGATCATAACGGGAACAAAGTTACGGTTTTTAGGCTTCGGTCGGCGTGTCGCTCTTTTTCCGGGAAATATTATTTTTGCACCCGATTCTCAATCTCTTCCGAAGCATGAAACGAATCCTTGCCGTTTTTATTTCGACCCTGCTGGGCATCGCTTGCGTCCGGGCTGCCGACAGCACTGAAAAACGGGTGAAATTCAAGTTCGGGGGGCGCATCGATGCCCAGCTGTTCCACGACTCGTACACCTCGAAAGCCTCGAACGGCGGCATTTTCTATTACTTCCCGCTCGCGCCGGAATACAACGCGCAGGGGCAGGATCTGCACCGGGAAAATTCGTTGCGGTTCGGGGTGGCCAATTCGCGGCTGCGTTTCACCGCCACGGCGGCCGACATCCTCGGCGGAGAGGCTGCCGGATACGTCGAAACCGATTTCATGGGGTCGGGCAGCAACATCGGCGTGCTGCGGCTGCGGCATGCTTATATCTCGTTGAATTGGGAGCGGAGCCAGCTGATGATCGGCCAGACCAACAACCTGTCGGTGCCGGAGGAGGTCTTTCCGAACACGGTGGCGCACGGAGCCGGAACGCCGCTCAACCCCCAGTCGCGTATCCCGCAAATCCGGTATTCCCGGAAGTTGGGCGAAATCGTTCGGTTGAGCGCGGCGGCGGGCTTTTATACCGGCAAGGAGGGGGAGGCGCAGGCCTATGGGCTGGTGCCCGATTTCGCCCTGCGGCTGTCGGTCGGCGACAACCGGACGAAGGTGAGTGTCAGTGGAGCCGTGAAGTCGATCCGGCCGCGCAACCTGACGGAGGATTCGATCCGGACGCACCGGCGGGTGGCGGCTTTCAATGCCTCGATTTTCGGGCTCCATACGTTCGGCGGGGGACACAAACTGACCGCTTTCGCGATGTGGGGCGAAGACCTCTCCACGCTCAGCATGCTGGGGGGATACGGGCCGCGGTTGAGGGATGTGGAGCGCGGCGAGACGGATTACGGCTATACGACCACGCAGACGATCGCCATGTGGCTCGGATTCGAAACGAAGATCATGAAGGGCTGGCAGCCGGGCCTGCTGACCGGCTGGACGAAGAATTTAGGGTCGGGCCGAGAGATCGACCTGGCCGAGGCGGAGATTCCGGACAAGGGGATCGACTGGTATTTCCGGCTCTCGCCGCGCCTGTGGTACCACTACAAACAGCTCTCGTTCGGACTGGAGTATATGTACAGCCTCGCTTCGTGGGGCCGGGCGTTCGATGCCCACTACCGGCCGACGGAACGGTACGAAAATTCGCAGAACCACCGCGTTACGCTGCTGGCCCGCTTCAAATTCTAAAGTAAGTCTCGGGAATAAAGATATTATAGAGAACCGCCCGTCGGCCATGCGACGAGCTCCATCCGAACCCCGTCTCTTTCCGTCGTTTGCGACAGCCGGGCATAAGCCGGTCGTTCGATCCACTCGCCCAGTATCACCACCTCGCACCGGCTTCCCAGCCGATGTATGATCGGTGTGTGGATATGCCCGCAGACGAGATAATCGGTCTCCGGATGATCCGCGGCATAGACCCGCGCAAAGCGCACGATCGGCTCCTCTTCGCCCCGGAAAACGTGCGCCACCCCCTCCGTCCTCCCATGCCGGTTGTGCGACGACCACCACCGTCCGAAACGCATCATCGTGTTCGGATGGAGCCCCGCCGCCGCCACCCGCCTCAGCCACCGGCAGTGGAAAATCCGGCGCAGTACGGTGTATTTCCAGTCGCCGCTCTTCCCCAGCCCGTCGCCGTGCGCCACGAAAATCCGTTTTCCGTACAGTTCGAACACCTCCGGAGTCGTATGCACCGTCATGCCGATCTCGGTCGCAAAGTAGTCGCCGATCCACAAGTCGTGGTTGCCGACAAAAAAGTGTACCGGTATCCCCCGGTCGCAGAACGCCGCCAGCCGGCCCAGCGTCCGTGTGAAACCCTTGGGCACCACCCGCCGGTACTCGAACCAGAAGTCGAAAATGTCGCCCGCTAGGAAAAGCCCCTCGCAGTCCGCTTCGATCGCATCGAGCCACGCCACGAACAGCCGCTCCCGCTCCCGCGGATCTTCGTCGCGGTAGGAGAGTCCCAGATGGACGTCGGATGCGAAATAGTAAGCCATAAAAAATGAAGATAGTCGGACGAGTCCGATGTCGCGTTACCGCGGCAACAGGTCGCTCAGCCAGTCGGTGTAGGTCCACACGTAATAGCAGACATATCCCAACGCCCCCAGAGCGATCAATACCGCCAAAAACGAGACGGTGTAGTTGTGTGGATTCCGTTCTCTCGGCGGCGCCACTCTCGGCCCCCGCCGTCCGCCGCCGCGTCGCCCCGGCCCCGGACGCCTCTGGCTCCGCCTCCGGTCATACCCTCCTCGGGCGTAGGCAGCCTCCGTCTCCGCCGCCGTCCCGTTGCCGTCCGCCAGCCACCGCCCCACAGGCAGCACCAGCGGCTCCGTCGGCAGCGGATTGAGCAGCTCCAGAAACTCCGGGTCGGGATAGAACTCCGCCGTGCGTTGCAGATAGCCGTCGTAACCCTCCGTCTCGCGCAGGGCGATCGTCCCGACCCCGTCGAGCCACATCGACCCCTCGGCCAGCCCTTGTGCCCGGGCCTCCGCGCAGGCCGAGGCGCGCCACTCCTCCTCCCATGCCGCCGCCGTCGCCAGGTCTACAGCCAGCTCCGCCGCGATGATCTCCACGAACGGCACCCCCTCCGTATATCCCCCCTCGTCGTCCGTCAGCGGCTCTCCTTCCGGCACCAGCTCCGGCATCCGCCGCGGCGGATCGAGCCGACGCCCGGTCGCGAACTGGGCCCCGCTGCGCAAAGTCCGCAACGTCCCCACCCCCTCCAGCGTCACCGGAAGGTGTTGCAGCAGGTAACGGCGCAATATGGTTGTCACGGAGTCCATCTCTGTCTCGGTCAGCTTATTTGGTGTTCTGTTTTGTGTCGATCGGTGACAAACCGGCGATGGTCTCTTCGATCACCGTCGGAAAGTGGCGGTGCTCCAGTACATGAATTTTCGCGGCAAGCGTCTCCGCCGTGTCGTCGGCGTCCACCGCCACCGTGGCCTGGAAAATCGTGTCCCCGCTGTCGTACCGTTCGTTGACCCAGTGGATCGTGATGCCCGACTCCCGTTCTCCCGCCTCGATCACCGCGCGGTGCACCCGGTCGCCGTACATCCCCCGCCCGCCGAACTTCGGCAGCAGCGCCGGATGGATATTCACGATCCGTCCCGCATAGGCATCCGTCAGATAGTGAGGCACCAGCCACAGAAAACCCGCCAGGACGATAAAGTCGATCCCGTGTTCCTGCAATAACGATGCCACCCGTCCCCCCGGTTCGCCGAACTCCTCGCGCGTGAAGACCGCCGTCGGCACCCCGAACCCCTCGGCCCGTTTCAAAGCGTAGGCATCCTCGCGGTTCGAGAGCAGCAACGCCACCCGCCCCCGCATCGAACCTTCGAAATGCCGCATGATCGCCTCCGCATTCGTCCCCGAACCGGATGCGAAAATCGCTATGTTAATCATAATGAGTCGTTTGTGTTGAATTCGGCAAATAAAAGTACAAAAAAAACAGACCCGCCGCCCGAATTTCAGAAAAAAACCATACTTTTGTCCTGCGTCGGGACAACATTTCGATCCGAAAACACGCACTTAGATTGTCAAACCTAAATTAAGAACACTATGTCTGAAATCTCTTCAAAAGTAGTCGAAATCATCGTCGATAAACTCGGCGTGGATGCTTCGGAAGCGGTTCCTACCGCCAGCTTCACCAACGATCTGGGCGCCGACTCGCTGGACACCGTCGAACTGATCATGGAATTCGAAAAAGAATTCGAAATCTCGATTCCGGACGAAGACGCTGAAAAGATCGCTACCGTGGGTGACGCCATTACCTACATCGAAGGCAAAAAGAACTAAGCGACCGATTCGGTTGTAGACTCAGTATAAGACTGTTTCGGACACTTTAGCAATATAGCGTTCGGAACAGTCTCTGTTTTGACCCGAACCGCGGCGCCGGCGGCTTTCGCACGGAGCCCGCCGTCTTTCGGTCGGATCACTCCCATTCAACTTAAATCCTTTATGAACTTGAGACGAGTAGTAGTAACGGGTATCGGAACGATCAACCCGCTGGGGAACAACGCCGCAGAATACTTCGAGAACCTCGAAAAAGGGGTCAGCGGAGCCGCTCCGATCACCCATTTCGACGCTTCGAAATTCAAAACCCAATTCGCCTGCGAAGTCAAAGGGTTCGATCCCAACGAACACTTCGACCGCAAAGAGGCCCGCAAATACGACCGATTCACCCAGTTCGCGCTGGTCGCAGCCAAAGAGGCGCTCGGAGATGCGGGGCTCACCGATGCCGAAGGGAAAGCGATCGACGCTATCGACTTGGATCAGGTAGGGGTCGTTTGGGCTTCGGGGATCGGCGGCATCGAGACCTTCTTCAACGAAGTCATGAACTACGCCCACGGCGACGGGACGCCGAAATACAACCCGTTCTTCATCCCGAAAATGATCGCGGATATCGCCGCAGGGCATATCTCGATGAAATACGGGTTCCGCGGGCCCAACTACTGTACGGTTTCGGCTTGCTCGTCGTCTAACCATGCCTTTATCGACGCCCTGAACCTCATTCGGTGGGGGAAAGCCGACGTCATCGTATCGGGAGGCTCGGAAGCCGCTATCAATCAGGCGGGGATCGGAGGGTTCAACGCCATGCAGGCGCTCTCTACCAGAAATGACGACCCGGCTACCGCTTCGCGGCCGTACGACACGGGTCGCGACGGCTTCGTGATGGGCGAAGGCGCAGGGGCTCTGGTGCTCGAAGAGTATGAACACGCCAAGGCCCGTGGCGCGAAAATTTATGCCGAAGTGGTCGGCGGGGGGATGAGCGCGGACGCTTACCACCTGACCGCTCCGCATCCGGAAGGCTCGGGCGCTGCGCGCGCCATGCGCGAAGCCTTGAAAGACGCGGGGATTGCTGCCGAAGAGGTGGACTATATCAATACCCACGGAACTTCGACCCCGGCGGGCGACGGGCCGGAACTCACCGGGATCCAGACGGTTTTCGGGGAGCATATCTACGACATGAACATCAGTTCGACCAAATCGATGACCGGGCACCTTTTGGGCGGCGCTGCGGCTATCGAGGCGCTGGCTTGTATCATGGCCATCGACAAGGGGATCGTACCGCCGACCATTAACGTGACCGAACTCGATCCGCATATCGATCCGAAAATCAACCTCACGCTGGGTAAGGCACAGCGGCGGGAGATCAATTGCGCGTTGAGCAATACGTTCGGTTTCGGGGGGCACAACTCGACCGTGATTTTCAAAAAAGTGCGGTAGTTTTCCGATTGCGTGGAAACCCGCTTCTCTTAACATTTCGTCCGGGCTGTCGCGCTTTTCGTGCGACAGCCCGGGCTCTTTTCATCGATACACCTCATGATCTGGCATCGTCTTTTTCGCCGGCCTTCATCCTCCGACCGGCTCTATTATCGCCTGATACGACGTATCTTCGGCATCATTCCGAACAACGTGGAGCTCTACAAACTGGCTTTGGTGCACCGTTCCGCATCGGTTACGGTGGACGACGGTCGGACGGTCAATAACGAACGGCTGGAGTTTCTGGGCGACGCGGTGATCGAGGCGGTGGTGTCGGAACTCCTCTTTATCGAGTATCCGGAGGCCAACGAAGGATTTCTGAGCAAGTTGCGTTCGCGGATGGTGAGTCGCGAGACGCTGAATCGGGTGGCGTTGGAGCTGGGTCTCGACGACGTGATCGTCGCTCACCCGTCGAGCTTAGTAGCGAGCCGGAACAACATCTACGGCGACGCGTTCGAAGCGTTGGTCGGGGCGCTCTATTTAGATCGGGGGTACGAGACTACGGGACGGGTGCTGATCGAGTCGGTGTTCGCGCGTCACGTGGATCTGGAGGCGCTGGAGCAGACCGAAAAAGATTTCAAGAGTCGGATGATCGAGTGGGGGCAGAAGCATCACCGAAATATCGCGTTTCGCAGTCGGGAGTGTGCCGATCACGTCGAACTGACTCCCCATTTCGAGTCTGAGCTTTGGATCGACGGCGAGAAAGCGGGCTATGGCGACGGCCGCTCCAAAAAGGAGGCGGAACAGCTCGCGGCACACGATGCTTACAAGCAACTCGGCGTCGGAGGTTAAGTGGAACAGATTATTAAAGTAAAGGGTTGGGCCGAGGCTACCGCGGTTTTACGCATGCGGTTAGACCCGGCCAGAGCATCCCGTAGGGATGGTTTCTTTGGTTCTTTCTGTTCACAGAAAGAACAGTTCGAGCCGGGTCAATGCCCGTCCGCGCGCGCCCGCTGAAGTAGGAAATCATTCAAACGCGTGTTTCGCGTTTGAATAAGATTTCCGCCAGCGCGCGGACAAAGAATGGGGGTAGAGGCTGGCAGTGGAAATGCGCAGCATTTCCCGTCCACGGGACGTGTGGCCCGCTTGGCCGACGCGTTCGCGTCATGGCGCGCGGCCGTTATTACTTTCCAGTTGCTCGCGCGCCACGCCTAAAGGAGCGATTCCACTATTTCGGCGGTAAGCCGAATATAGTTGAATCGCGCAGGCGCGCACCAAGAATTGGGTTGAGCAGATTAAGCGATACGCAGTATCGCTCCGTCCCGCCGGGGTCACCCGGACGCCGCCCGCGCAGGGCAGTTTCAGCCGGGTCAATGCCCGTCCGCGCGCCACGCCTTAAGAGGGAAATCGTCAAAATGCGCTTGTGCGTTTTGACAGGATTTCCCAAGGCGCGCGAAAAGGCGGCGGAGCGCAAGCGGAGCCGCAGTGAGGCAGACACGGGGCGGAGAACTGGGGCGAGCTTTGGGCCGTGCCTGTTCTTCGGGTGGGAAAACCGACTACGGTTTTCCCACCGCGCCGGGCCGAGTTGTTGGCTGAGCTTTTGGGGCTCGCAGAACCGCCGGGCCTGCGGCGGGGCATCTTCAATGCCCGGGCCGGACGCCGCAGCCCGAACCTCAAAGAATTGGGACGGATTAGGGAAAACTTTGGTGCGAGGGGGCCCGCCGAGGACGAATCTTACAGAATTGGAGCGGTGAAAGGATTGCGTGCCGAGGCGAATTTTAGAGAGTTGGGCCGAGCTTCTGCGCCCCTTTGGGTCGCGCAGTCCGCCGCCCCGGCAGGGGGAGGGCTGCAACTCGTCGGAGCTCGTTGCTGCTCTCCGCTGGTGGCGAACTGCTATAGGCCGAGAGCGAATAGCGCGGTTCTGCGAACCGCAGGATTCAGCTCAAAAGTAGGGCCGAGGCTGCCATTAAAAGACGTTGTGCCCCCGTTTATTCCGAGAGGCAACGCAACAGAAGACCGTAGGCGCGATTGTGCGCCCGGCCGGAATAGAAATAATTCATATTGAAATCCAAGTAGATCCCACCCTCTGAGTCCGTCGAAGCAGACCACACCGATCCGACCGTACCCGTAGTGACGAGTGCTCCAAAACAACCCTCGTTACCCGCGTCGTGGTAGCCCGGGGCGCAGCCGGAGGGCGATTCGCAGCTGCCTCCGCACCCATCCTTCCGAAACCGCCGAAGTCGAAAAATCGCTATCTTAGCCCCCAATTACGCGCCTCGGCCCTCGAATTATAGGAAACACACCCCGTAATCGAAGTCCCCGGACGGCGATGGTATAGACCGGAATAACAAGTCTTCGCCTTGAAATCCACCGAAACACTCTACCGCTGGTTTACACGCTTTTCCAAGCGGCTCTCCGAACGACAACTCATCCTGATCCTCGCCGTGCTCGTCGGCATCGCCGCCGGCATCGCAGGACACCTCCTGCGCGGCTGTATCCACCTCATCAAACAGGGACTCACCTCCTGGGCCGATATCGAAGTCGCCAATATCCTCTATTTTCTCTATCCCATGATCGGGATCGCCGTCACGGTCCTCTTCGTCAAATATTGGGTGAAAGACGACATCTCGCACGGCGTGACCCGGATTTTTTATGCCATCTCGCGCCGCGAATCGAGGATCAAACCCCATAACTGCTACACCTCGTTACTGGCCAGCTCCGCTACCATCGGTTTCGGCGGTTCGGTCGGAGCCGAAGCCCCGATCGTGCTGACCGGAGCCGCCATCGGCTCGACGGTCGGGCAACTCCTGAGGCTGAATTACAAATACATCACCCTTTTGCTGGGATGCGGCGCCGGAGCCGCCATCGCGGCCGTCTACAAAGCCCCGATCGCTGGCTTCGTCTTCGTGATCGAAGTCCTGATGCTCGAACTCACCTTCACCAGCGTCGTTCCGTTGATTCTGGCCTCAGTGACCGCAGCGACTACCACCTATCTGTTGGTCGATATGCAGCCGTTTTTCGCCGGCGTCGCCCCGACTTTTACGCTGAAAGAGATCCCGTTTTACGCCTTGTTGGGTATCGTCGGCGGTTGCGTCTCCTATTTCTTCGCCAGCGCCTCGATGCGGATCGAGGGCCGGATCAAAGCGATCGGGAAACAACGCTCCCGCGTACTGATCGGAGGACTGGTGCTGGGAGCCTTGATCTTCGTCTTTCCCCCGTTGTACGGCGAGGGGTATGAGACCATCACGCAGCTGATGACCGGTCAGCAGGCCTCGATTTTCGACCAATCGCTCTTTTACGAGTGGCGCGACGCGTTTTGGATGATCGTCTTGTACGTGGCCGGGATTCTGGTCTTCAAAGTGGCGGCGATGACCCTGACGAACGCTTCGGGAGGGGTAGGGGGGACGTTTGCTCCGTCGCTGTTCGTCGGGGCGATGCAGGGCTATCTTTTCGCCATCGTCTGCAACCGCCTCTTCGGCACGGAGCTCCCTGTGGCGGGTTTTACGCTGGTGGGGATGGCGACGGTGATGGGAGGGGTGATGAAAGCGCCGATCACCTCGATGTTTCTCGTGGCGGAACTGACGGGCGGTTTCGTTCTCTTTTTGCCACTGATGCTGGCTTCGGCCGTGTCGTTCGCCGTGAGCTACTATTTCGAACCCTATTCGATCTATACGAAACGGCTGGCGGCGCGGGGCGAGTTGCTGACTCGTAACAAGGATGAGAATACGATGCAGTTTCTCCATACGCGGTCGTTGATCGAATACGATTTCGAGACGGTGCCTTTGAACGGCAAGTTGCGGCATGTGATCCGGGCGGTGGAACATACGCGTCGGAATATTTTTCCGGTGGTCAGCCTGCGGGGCGAGCTGATGGGGGTGATTACGATGGATGACATTCGGGCGGACATGTTCGATGCGGACAAGTATGCCGATCCGCTGACTCGCTACATGTCGCAGCCTCCGGAACGTATTCATCCGGACGAGCCGATTCGCAGCGTCATGGAGAAGTTCGAACAGACGCGGGTTTGGAATTTGCCTGTGGTGGATGAGACGGGGCACTATCTGGGCTTCCTGTCGAAGTCGAAACTTCTGACGGCTTATCGCGAGCAGCTGGCACACATGAGCGACGAGTAGTCTTTGCCATTGCTTCGGCTGTTGGTTATGACTTGAGGCCGAGGCTGCCTTAGCGATACGTAGTATCGCTCCGTCCCGCCGGTGCGCCCACCGGGCGTTTTGTCAGGGCTGTTTTGGCCTTATTAGCCGGACGCCGCCCGTGCAGGGCAGTTTCAGGCGGGACAAAGCTCGACCGCGCGCGACTGCTGAAGAAGGAAATCATTCAAACGCGTGATTCGCGTTTGAATAAGATTTCCGCCAGCGCGCGGACAGAGAATAGGGGTAGAGGCGGCCAGTTGAAATGCGCCAGCATTTCCCGTCCACGGGACGTGGGGCCCGCGCGGCCCGAGCGCAGTACCCTCCTGTAGCCAAAGCCGCGCGCCCCGCCTCAAGGAGCGATTCAACTATTTCGGCTATCGCCGAAATAGAATGAATCGCGCAGGCGCGCGAAAAACTTGATTCCGAGCAAAAATCCGTCGCCCGCCCGCTTAAGAGGGTATATTCTGCCGGTTGGCGCTCGGCCAATCCGGCAAGAATTGCCGCGGGCGACGGTAAAACGCGGCGGAGCGACAGCGGAGCCGCAGTGAGGCGGACACGAGGCGGAGCCTTGGGCTGTACCTGTTCTTCGGGCGGGAAAATCGGTTACGGTTTTCGCGCCGCGCTGGGTTGAGCTTTGGGTTGAAATTTGGGCCGAGAGCGAATAGCGCGATTCCGAAGGGAATCGCCGTCCTCGGCGAGGGCGACGCTATAGCGGCGCGTGGGGGGCGCGCCGAGGACGAATCCGACAGAAAAATGCTGTGCTTTTGCGGTTCGTAGAATCGCCGGGCCTGCGGCGGGGCATCTTCGATGCCCGGGCCGGACGCCGCAGCCCGAACTTGACAGAATGGGGTGGTGCTGGTGCCGGAATTGTTGCGACCTTTAGGTCGCCGGCCTTGTCGCTCAAGCTGCGTAGCGGCTTCGGGGGGATGGGCGACAGGCCGAACACAACAGATTTAGGTTGTGATAAATGGTAGCGCGCGGCCCGAATCCGACAGAATTGGGGCGGTGAATGGGCTGAGCTTCTGCGGCTCATTGAGCCGCGCAGTTCGCCGCCAGCGGCGGGCTGCAACTCGTCGGAGCTCGTTGCACTCACCGCCGGCGGCGAGCCGCTTAAACGAAAGACGAACAGACCGAACCCGGTACTCCCGGGTGTCCGACCCACTGCGGTCAAACTAAAGTAGGGTAGAAGCTGCCATTAAAACGCCCTTTGGGCGCGTTTATTCCGAGAGGTAACGCAACTGAAAACCGTAGGCGCGGGCATTGGAATTGCTTGGATTAAGATTCGACACATAAGAGAGTAGATAAGACCCATAGATGCCGCTCGCTGCGGAAGACCAGTTGAAACCTCCCCCCGCCACACTGACCAGATCGCCCAATGAACTTTTCTCTCCCGCACCGCGGTAGCCCGGGGCGCACTCACAGGGCCTTCTCCCCCAATAATCAGCTCTCAGTCTCTCGAATTTCGATCTGCGCACACGAAAAATCCCTCTTGGAGTCATTATTGAAAAATTTTATATACCTTTGCTCCGTTATTTCAAAACCGGAAACCGAGGACGATCGTGAATATCTGCGCACTCTCTTTGCGACGACGACGATAAGTTCCCTCTGCGCACCCTCCCTCGACGGAGGTACACACAGAGGGGGATTCCTCTTTTGCACCCCGCTTCATACTGCTTTTTCGGCTTGCGTGCCATGGGTACATGCGTTATGCCGGCGCGGGTGTTTTTCTTCCTTCACCGGAAAATAACCGACATTTTTACATAAATCTCTTGTACTCAAGATGACTATTGATGATTTTGACGTCCTCGTTGCAGGCGAGGAACATACCCGTTTCGCTCAGGAGATCTGCACCGAGATGGCCGAATCCGCCAAAGCGCGCGGTACGGGTATCGCGAAACGTACCCCGGAGTACGTGGCTTCGAAAATGCGCGAAGGCAAAGCTGTCGTAGCATTCCACAAAGACGGACGCTGGGCCGGATTCAGCTACATCGAAAGCTGGGGACACAACGGCTATGTGGCCAACTCGGGGCTGATTATCAATCCGGAGTTTCGCAAACTGGGGTTGGCCAAAGCGATCAAAACCAAAACCTTCTTCCTCTCGTTGGTGAAATTCCCGGGGGCTAAACTCTTCGGGCTCACCACAGGGCTGCCGGTCATGAAGATCAACAACGAGTTGGGCTATCGGCCGGTGATCTTCTCGGAGCTGACCGACGACGAAACGTTCTGGAAAGGCTGCGAGAGCTGTGTGAACTTCCCGATCCTCCAGAGCAAACAACACAAAAATTGCCTCTGTACGGCGATGTTGTTCGACCCGGCGGAAGATACGATTCGTGTCCCTTGGCCGACGGATCTCCCCAAACCTGAAAACTTTAAATAACCGTTCGATTATTTGCACCTCACTTGGAGGGTACTGTTCTTTTTGTGAACAAAAAGAACCAAAAAAACTTTAGACGGATGCTTCGCATCCTCAAGCTGCCGGCGGCCCGGTTCTCGGACTCTTCTTTGGGTCGGGAGCAAACGGCGCGCTAATGCGAGCTAAACCCCATGCGCGCCGTTGTCCCGACCCAAAAGCAGTCACGCAGAATGAGTACTGCGGAGCCTAAGGTATAGCGTAGCTAGCATAAAAGTTTTTGGTGCCGCTTTTTCCAAAAAGCGGCAGTTCCGTCCGGATGGGAGCAGCATAATCGAATAATTAACAGAAATTTAGATATGGAAAAGAAGAAAGTAGTGCTCGCCTTTAGCGGCGGATTGGATACCTCGTATTGCGCGATTTACCTCGCCAAAGAGATGGGACTCGAAGTGCACGCCGCCCTGGCCGACACCGGCGGATTCTCGAAAGAAGAGCTCGACAAAATCGAAAGTCGTGCAAAAGGCTTGGGAGTGGCCAGCTATGTACGGCTCGACGTATCCCACACCTACTACGAACAGAGCATCAAATACATGATCTTCGGCAACGTGCTCAAGAACAGCACCTATCCGATTTCGGTCAGCTCCGAGCGGATTTCGCAGGCCACCGCCATCGCCAAATACGCCAAGGAGATCGGCGCCGACTACTTGTGCCACGGTTCGACCGGCGCAGGCAACGACCAGGTGCGGTTCGATATGATTTTCAACATCATCGCGCCCGAGATCGAAGTAATCGCCCTGATCCGCGAGAAACGCCTTTCGCGCGAGGAAGAGATCGCCTATCTGCGTTCCCACGGCGTCGATTTCGACTTCAAGAAAGCCGAATACTCCATCAATCAGGGGATTTGGGGCACCTCGGTCGGCGGGAAAGAGACCCTCACCTCGTCCGAGACCCTGCCCGAAGAGGCTTACCCCTGCCAGCTCAAAGTGGCCCACGACGCGCCCGCCAAGCGCATTACGCTGACTTTCGAGAAAGGGGAACTCGTGGGGATCGACGGCAAACATTACGACGATAAAGTAAAGGCTATCCAGGATTTGCAGCATATCGCCGCGCCGTATGCCATCGGGCGGGATATGCACGTCGGGGATACTATTATCGGGATCAAGGGCCGTGTCGGGTTCGAAGCGGCTGCGCCCATGATTATCATCAAGGCGCACCACATGCTCGAAAAACACGTGCTGACCAAGTGGCAGCTCTTCTGGAAAGACCAGCTTTCGGCTTTCTACGGAAACTACCTCCACGAGGGCCAGTACTACGATCCGGTGATGCGCGATATGGAGGCATTCCTCGACAGCTCGCAGCGGAATGTGACGGGGGATGTCTTCGTCGACTTGCTGCCTTATCGGTTCTTCGTGGTGGGGATCGAGTCGAAACACGATCTGATGTCGAACAAGTTCGGGGCTTACGGCGAAACGATGAGCAACTGGACGTCGGATGATGTCAAGGGTTTCGGCAAGATTTTCGGCAACCAAAACGCGATCTATTACGCGGTCAATCCGTCCGAAATCGAAAAATAACCGTTCGCTTATCTGTACTTTGTGCCGGATAGAACCGTACCTTTCTTGAAAGAAAGGTACCCAAAGAACTTTTGCAGAGGTCGTCCCGGTGGGACGACCACGGGTTATCTCCGCCTCGTTCGTTGGGCTAAGATTTTCAGGCGAGGCGCGCGTGGGGTTCTCGCCCATTATTAGCGCGCTCGCCGAAAATCCAGCCCAACCAATCGGGCAGACACGGCCAGAGCATCCCGCAGGGATGCGCTCTGAAGTTTTTTTGGCTCTTTTTGTTCACAAAAAGAACAGTACCCTCCTGGGCAGGTACCGATAAAAGAACGATTAATTTTAAAATTATGGAGAAGATACGAGTAGGAATTATCGGAGGGGCCGGTTATACCGGCGGCGAAGCCGTGCGTCTGTTGATACACCACCCCGGCGTCGAGCTCGCGTATGTGCACAGCAACTCGAACGGCGGGAACCTGATTAGCGACGTGCACGCCGATTTGTTCGGCGATACAGAGATGCGGTTCACCGACTCGCCGATCAGTCAGCTGCCGAAAGTCGACGTGATGTTCTTGTGCGTCGGACACGGAGACGCCCGGAAATTCCTGGAGGCCAATAAGATTGCCGCTGATGTGCGGATAATCGACCTCTCGCAGGACTTCCGGATCGCACCCGACACCGCTATCGACGGGCACGAGTTTGTCTACGGCCTGCCGGAACAGAATCGGGAGGCTATCAAAGAGGCGAAAAACATCGCCAATCCGGGATGTTTCGCCACCTGTTTGCAACTCGCCCTGTTGCCCTTGGCCGCCAAGGGATTGATCCGCGGGGATGTGCATATCTCGGCCACGACCGGCTCGACCGGAGCGGGGCAGAAGCTCGCAGCGACGTCGCATTTCTCGTGGCGGGCCAATAACTTGTCCACCTATAAGGTGTTCGAACACCAGCACTTGCGCGAAGTGGGGCAGATGATCCGGACGTTCGAACCCGCTTTCGACGGGGCGGTGAACTTCATTCCGTACCGGGGGGACTTTACGCGAGGGATTATCGCGTCGGTTTATACCGACTTCGCCGGAACTTTGGAAGAGGCACAGGCCATTTATAAGGATTACTATGCTTCGGCGGCTTTCACGCACGTTAGCGACAAGGCGATTTCGCTGAAACAGGTGGTCAATACGAACAAGTGCCTGCTCCACCTGACGGTGCACGAGGGCAAACTGCTGATTATGTCTGCGATCGACAACCTGTTGAAGGGTGCATCTGGTCAGGCGGTGCAGAACATGAATCTGATGTGCGGTCTCCCGGAAACGATGGGGCTCCACCTCAAACCGCTGGCTTTTTAGTCATTCGCTTTGACTACGGCAGCCCATGCGATACGAAGTATCGCCGAAAGTTTTTTTGGTTCTTTTTGTTCACAACCGACGCTGCCAGCGAGAGCAATGCAAACGTAGTTTGCAAATTGCCGAGCGGCGAGGAGGAAAACGAGCGGAGCGAAGTTAAAAAGAACAGTACCCTCCTGGGCAAAGACAGATATAAAGAAGCATAAAATACGACAGACCATGAAATTATTCGACGTATATCCCCTTTACGACATCGAGATCGTCAAAGCGGAAGGTTCCACCGTGTGGGACGAAAAAGGAGAAGAATACCTCGATTTTTACGGCGGCCACGCCGTGATCTCGATCGGGCACACCCATCCGCGGTATGTGAAGCGGCTGACCGACCAGCTCGGTAGAGTCGGATTTTACTCCAACTCCGTGCGGATCAGCGCCCAGAAAGAGCTCGTCGAGAAACTCGGCAAACTGTCCGGACATGATGATTACCAGCTCTTTCTGTGCAACTCCGGAGCCGAGGCCAACGAGAACGCCATGAAACTCGCCTCGTTCCACACCGGACGGAAAAAGATCGTCGCCATGCACGGCGCGTTTCACGGTCGGACCTCGCTCGCCGTCGCCGCGACCGACAATCCGAATATCACCGCGCCGGTGAACCGGACAGAGAACGTCATTTTCGTCACCCTGAACGACGAGCAGGAACTCGAAAAACTGTTTGCCACACAAGGGAACGAGATTGCTGCCGTGATTTTGGAAGGGATCCAAGGCGTCGGCGGGATTCGGATCGCCTCCGACGACTACCTGCGGAAAATACGTTCGCTTTGCGACCAGTATGGAGCCTTGTATATCGCCGACAGCGTGCAGTGCGGCTGCGGACGAACCGGGAAATACTACTCCCACGACTGGGCGGGAGTCAATGCCGATATCTACACCATGGCCAAAGGGATCGGGAACGGGTTTCCGGTGGCTGCCGTCTCCATTGCGCCGCACATCGCGCCGAAATACGGCATGCTCGGGACGACCTTCGGCGGGAACCATTTGGCTTGCGCCGCTGCGCTGGCGGTGGCCGAGGTGATGACCGAAGACAAACTGGTGGAGAATGCGAAGAAGATGGGCGACTACCTGATGACCGAATTGAAGAAATTGCCGAACATCAAAGAGGTGCGCGGCAAAGGGCTGATGATCGGCGTCGAACTGAACGAAGAGAGCGCGCCGTTCCGTAAACGGCTGTTGTTCGACGAACATATCTTCGTGGGGTCGTCGTCCGACAAGAACACCTTCCGGCTCTTGCCTGCCTTGAATATTACGCAGGCGCATTGCGACCGGCTGCTAGCTTCGCTGCGCAAACTGTTGGCGTAACTTTCTTCGGGGCGGAGATAGGAATCGGGGCTCTATTCCGGAAGGAATAGAGCCCCGATTTTGCAATTAAAAGATCGCTTCGACCTCCTTGAACCAGTATCGTCGGATTTCGCCCGAAAAGAGGCGCAGAATCAGTTCTCCGGTATCCGCGTCCACCCCCGCCACCGTCGCCTCGAACCGCTCGCCCGAAGCGACATCGCGATAAGAATAGCTCTCCCGAGCCTTTCCCCGCCACAAACGGGCCGTAAAATCGGCGTGTAAAGCCTTGCACCCGGCATCCGTCCCCACTTGTGCATAACGCAGCGAAAAAGCCTCGCAAAACGCAGCCAACAGCTCGTCCGGAGCGACCGGCGCCGCATCCGGCGGCAACTCGTTGGCGATCGAAGTCGGATTGGGCAGCGAAGGGTCGAACTCCCGTTGCCGCACGTTGATGCCGATGCCGATCACCGACCGGCTCAGGTATTCGCTTTGGAGAGAGTGCTCGATCAGGATCCCGCCGAGCTTCCGGTCGCCGACATAGAGATCGTTCGGCCACTTGATATCGCACGCCACCGCCCCCCGTGTCACCCTCCGCACCGCATCGCTCGCCGCCAGCGCCGCTGCTTCGCTAATCCGGAATTGCCGTTCGACCGGTACGTGCGTCGGCTCCAGCACCAACGAAAACATCAGGTTCACGCCCGGCTCGCTCACCCAGCGATTCCCCCGCTGGCCCCGTCCCGCCGTCTGGCGCTGCGCCGTGATGATCGTCCCCTCGCGATACGAAGCGGGCGAAGCCATCGCCACGTCGTTCGTCGAGGTGACCTCCTCTAACCGAACAATCCGATACTCCATCTCCTCCCGTCGATCAAAGGGTGAGTGTCGTCCCCCCGTAGCCCGGCAGCGTCAGCCGCTCGGCAGCGCAGATCACCACGCTTTTCACCCCCGACCGGATGGCCGTAAAGGCGTTGTCGAGCTTCGGCAGCATCCCGTCCGCCACCACCCCGTCGGCCTTGAGCCGTTCGTAGAGGGCCGGGTCGATTCCGGAGATCACCGAATTGTCGTCCTCCACATCCTTGAGCACACCCCGCTTTTCGAAGCAGTAGACCAGCTCGACGGCATACCGTTTCGCCAGCCCCACCGCCACCGCCTGCGCCACCGTGTCGGCATTGGTGTTGAGCAAGCCGCCCCCCGTTTCCGAATCCGCGTCGAAGGTAATCGGCGCCACGACCGGTACCAAACCTCCCTCGATCAGCGTCGCAGCGGTGTCGAGGTTGAAATCGGTCGGATCGCCCACAAAGCCGTAGTCTATCCCCTTCGCAGTCACCGGCCGCCGTTTCGAACGGATCAGCCCTCCGTCCGCCCCGCAGAGCCCCAGCGCGTTGCACCTCTCCTCCTGCAAAGCGGCCACGATATTTTTGTTAATCAAGCCTGCGTAGACCATCGTGACGATGCGCAACATTTCGGCATCGGTCACCCGCCGCCCGTCGATCATCTGCGCTTCGATGCCGAGCCCCCGCGCTATAGCCGTCGCCACTTTGCCCCCGCCGTGTACCAGCACTTTATGCCCTTCGAGCGTCGCGAAGTCGCGTAAAAACTGCTGTAATTTCTCCGGATGATCGACCACGTTTCCGCCGATCTTAATGACTTTCAGTGTTTCCATCGTCGTTACCATTACTTTCCTGCCGCCTGGAATGCGTCGTAGAGGGCCGTGGCGATCTTCTTGCCGCCCCGTGCCGAGATGTGCGTATAGTCCTTGGCCGCCCATCCGTTCTTGACGAAAGCGCCCATGCCGCCCGCCGCCCGCATCGCGTCGTAGGTGTTCCAGAACAGTACCCCGCACTCTTTGGCCACCTCTTCCTGAGTGGAGACCATCGCGCGAATGCCCGGCATCGTGACGAACGCTCCGTTGTCCCGCGTCGCCCGGTCGCCCACGCTCATGATCAGAATCGCCACCCCCGGGAAACACCGTTTGATGTGGTTCACCACCGCAGCCATCTGTTTGCGGTAGGTCGAATAGTCCGTCACCTGGCTCGATACCACGTTTAGGCCGTATTGCAGGATGATCAGGTCGTAGGGAGAGAGGTTGCCGAACTGGCTCGTGAGCGTCGGGTTGATCCGCCCCATGACCGTCCCCGGATTGCCCCGCACCGAGAAGTTGTCGACGCAGACGCCCGTCGGATTCTCCAGAAAGACCCCGTAGGCCGTAAAACCCTCGACGTCGTTGACCGAGTAGCGGATCGTCCGGATATCTTCGTCGATGGTCATCTCCTGCAACGCCTCCGAAGGCTCGGTGTTGAGCAGGAACTCCCGTTCGCCGTTGACCGTCGCCCGCACCACCGACTGTCCTTTGCTGATGAAGAGCAGCCGCGCCCGCCGGAACCGGTCGAGGTGTTTCTTGTTGGACGAGCCCTTGTACTCCACGTAGCTGTCTTCCGACGGCGTGTAGCGGAAAGCCGAGATGGTATAGGCGCCCGATTTGTTATTGACGATCGAGCTCTGTTTCCATTTGCCGAACTTGTGTCCCACCGTCTGGCGGAAGCCTGCGACCTGCGAAGTAATGGGCACGAAGCCGACCCCTCCGCCTCCGTACCGAGTCTGCATCAACTCGCGGAAGTCCGAAGTGAGCAGGTCGCCTTCGATGAACGAGTCGCCCATGAAGCCGATCCGCACCGGCCGCCGCATCTGGCGCGTCCGGCCGAGTTTCCCCATGAAATTGCGCAGCATATTCCCGTCGGACGAGTAGTCCATGATCGGAATCACCCCCTGTGTCGGTTGAGCGGTTTGTGTCGTCGTCGCGCCCGCCCGCTCCTCGGCAGCCGTCGTGTCGGCAGGAGCCGTCACGCTCGGCAAAGCGGTGTCGAAAAGGGTACGGGCCGTATCCGCCGCCCGCCCCGTCTCCTCCGGCTCCGGTTCCGGCTCTACGAAGATGGTGCTCACCGCCCGTGTGCTGTCGCCCGCCGCCGAAGCGACGGTGTCCGGTTCCGACACCGAACGGGCTACGTATTCGCCCCCCTCCGGCCGTCGCCCGGCTTCGGTTTCGCCCACCAGCTGGTCGAGGTTCGCGACGGTGTTCCCCTCGTTGAGGTCGGCCAGGATATCGACGGGTTTGAGCCCGACAGCGCGAACCGCGTTCTCGGGAATATAGTTCAGTCCGACGGTCATCAGGACGACCAGCAGGGCCAGTCCGAAAGCGTAGCGGATGTAGTTTTTCATATCGACAGAGGGGCGCATCGTGCGCCGGGGTTATAAAAAGGTAGCTGTTTTACGAGTGGTCGACGGCCCCAAAGGTGTGGAAGCCGGTTACAGCTCTTTCCTGAGCCGCGAAGCCGGAATGCCGAGCATCTCGCGGTACTTGGCCACCGTCCGTCGGGCGATCTTGTATCCTTTGGCCGTCAGGGTATCCATCAAGGCCTCGTCGGTCAGCGGGTCGCGCTTGTCCTCGCCCTCGATCGCTTCGGCCAGTATGCGTTTGATTTCGCGCGTGGAGACCTCTTCGCCGCTCTCGGTGAGCAGCCCTTCCGAGAAGAAGTATTTCAGCAGAAAAACGCCGAAGTGGGTCTGGATGTACTTGCTGTTGACCACCCGCGAGATGGTCGAGATGTCGAACCCCGTGGCGTCGGCGATGTCTTTGAGGATCATCGGCCGGAGCTTGGCTTCGTCGCCTTCGACGAAGAAGTCGTGCTGGAAGTGGAGAATGGCCCGCATGGTCTTCATCAGGGTCTCCTGTCGCTGCTTGAGGGCCGAGATGAACCATTTGGCCGACTCGATCTTCTGTTTGATAAACTGCAAGGCCTCCTTGTCCGCCTCGCTCTGTTCCGAGGTGTTCAGAGCCCGCTCCGCCATCCGCAGGTAGCCGCTGTTGATCTTCAGGTCGGGCACGCTCCGCGAGGCGAGCTGGAGGTCGAAGTTGCCGTTGTTGTAGTCGAGCAGGAAGTCGGGAATGATGTTGGGCGAAGCGGCCGAGCTCTCGTCGGCATATCCGTTGGTGGGCTTCGGGTTGAGGTGCATGATCTCCTCCAGCGCCGCCCGGAACTCCTCTTCGGTCACCCCTAACCGCCGGATCATCCGCTCGTAGTGCTTCTTCAGGAAAGCGTCGTAGTGGTCGGAAAGAATCGCAATGGCCAGCTTCACGGCCGGTGTCTGCTCGCGCAAGGCCCGGAGCTGGATAATGAGACACTCGCCGAGGTTCCGCGCCCCGATCCCCGCCGGGTCGAGCATCTGGATGACGCCTACGATCCGTTCCACCTCCTGCTCGGTTACCTCGATCCCCTGTGTAAACGCGATGTCGTCGGCGATTGAGGCGATGGGCCGCCTCAGGTAGCCGTCGTCGTCGAGCGTCCCGATAATGAATCGGGCAATGGTCATTTCGCGCTCGTCGAGGTCGTGGTAGGCGAGCTGTTCGATCAGGAAATCCTGGAGGGACATCCCCTGCGACAAGGTGGGCGACCGTCTGTCGTCGTCCTTGGAGGTGTTGTTGACTTTGAGCTTATACGAGGCGGCGCTCTCTTCGTTCCGGAGGTAGTCTTCGAGCGTCAGCTGTGTTTCGTCCGTTTCGGGTTCGCGTTCCTCTTCTTCGAGCACCGGATTCTCTTCGATCTCCTGTTTGACGCGCTGTTCGAGCTGGAGCGTGGGCAGCTCCAGCAGCTTGATGCCTTGTATCTGTTGGGGCGAGAGCCGCTGTTGGAGTTTCTGTTCTAAACTTTGACTGATGGCCGCCATAAAAAGTAGGTTGTGGTTAGCTGCGTATAAACGGTAATTCAGGCAAATGTACGGATTTTCGGGCTGATTTCTTTCTATGAAAATCGCCGCTCGTTTCGTGTGGACGAGCGGCGATCGGAATTTTTCGCCGGGAATGGAAAAAAGGTGTGCCTGTCACGCAGGCCCGCTCCCGCCTCGCTACATCCCTCCGGTCAGGCGCATCGCTTCCTGCACGCTGATCCGCTGCCCCCCCTGCAAAGCCACCACGAAGGCGTCCCGATACCGCGGATGGGTCGCCCGGAAGCGCCGGCAAGCCGCCTGTGCCTCCGCATGGGTCGGATAGGCGCCGTAGTAGTAGGCGTATTTCCCGTCCGGTCTGCGCACCATCCGAATCCCCTGTACGTCGGAGTAGGTATCTTCGCTCGGTCTCGCCGTGAGTCCCACCTGAATCCGGAAGACGATTCTGGATTCGGCCGGAATCGCCGCCTGTGCCGTCTGAGTCGGTGCGACATAGCTTTCGGTAGCGGTCACTTCGCCCGTCCCCTTCACATATCCCTCTTCCTGGATCCGCAGGTCTACGAGCGAATCAACGAAGTGCCGGAACGACCGTCCGCTGGAGTAGATGTCGGAAAAGGTACGCTCCTGAGGCAGCGATTCGAGTTTCCGATCCAGCACCGCGATCTGATCTGCCAGTTCCGCCAGCTCTTTGGTGATTTTCCGTGCCCTCGGCCCGCGTGCCGTCCGGAGCTCGGCTCCGAGCATATCGACCTGTCGTTGCAGCTCGGCCCGCCGTTCCGAGAGGTTGCAGACGAGCCGTCCCGACGGATTGAGTTGCGCCCGCGGCGTTCCCCGCACCACCGTGGCGTTCGGGTCGACCCATTCGCCTTTTTTGGGTGCCACCCCTCCGGCCTGCTGGTAGCTGAGCGCTTCGGCCCGCTGCCGCGCCGCCCGCCGGTTCCGGGCCGGGAGCTCCTCGATGGAGGAGAAAAGAACGACCCCTCCGAGCATCAGCGCCGGAAGAGCGAATCGTATGATGAATCTTGACATAGCGCGTAACTGGTTTATTACGTGAGCAAATGTAGTGATTTCAGAATTACTGACAAAATTGCCGCCCCTTCGGCGAGCGTCTCGGTCACATGCCCAGCGCGTCGAGTATCTTTCGGGTCGCCCCCGCCCGGCTTCGGACATATTCCCCTGCCGATCCTCCCCGCCTCCGCAGCGTCTCCGGATCGTCCACCCACGCCGCCACGGTCGCCTTCAACTCCTCCGCCCCCGACACAGAGGCCGCCACTCCTAAAGCCACCAGCTCCACCGCCTCGGCAAAAGCTTCGTATTTCGGCCCGAAGAGCACCGGCATCCCCCATGTCGCCGCCTCCAACGTGTTGTGTATCCCCCGTCCGAACCCCCCGCCGATATAGGCCAGCTGTCCGTATCGATAAACGCCCGACAGCATCCCGATCGTGTCGATCACCAATAATGTGGCCTCCCGCAAAATTTCCGTCGACCCATCGTCAGACGCGGTCAGATGCGTGTAGCGCACCCCTTTCCGCCCGCTCCTGTCGATCAGGGCGTCGATCCGTGCCGAATCCAGCTCGTGCGGCGCCACGATGAACTTCATCTCCGGCCGTGCGTGCATCAGTTCGAGCAATATCTCCTCGTCCGGCCCCCACGTGCTGCCGCAGACCATCACCGGCTCCTGAACGCCCTCCACGAAAGCCTCCACCCACGGCATTTCCCGAGCCGCCGCCGAATCGGCCAATGCCACGACCCGGTCGAACCGCGTGTCTCCGCTCACCGTCACCCGCTCCGGCCCGAATCCGATCGAACCCAACAATCGTGCCGAATCGTCGTTCTGGACGAAAAACCGGTCGAGCAGCCCGATCGTCCGGCGCATGAACCGCCCCATGGCATTCTTCCGGAAAAAAACGGTGTCCGGACGAAAAATCGCCGACACTACACAACTCTTCGCTCTGAAATCCCGCAGCGTCGAGAGGTAGTTGTACCAGTATTCGTACTTGACGAAAACGGCCTGTTCCGGCCTCACCGCCGCCACGAATCGCCGTGCGTTCCGCGGCGTATCCGCCGGGAGGTAGTAGATGGCGTCCGCCAGCGGGTAATCTTTCCGGATTTCGTACCCCGACGGCGAATAGAAGGTCAGTACGATCCGCCGGTAATCCGGCGTTCCGACCGGATGTTTCGCCCGAATCGCCTCGATCAGCGGCCTCCCCTGCTCGAACTCCCCGAGCGAAGCACAGTGCACCCATATGGTCTGCAAGCCTCCTCCCGCCGAAAAAGCCGCGGCTTCCGCCCGCTCGATCCGCCGCAACAAGCCCCTCCGTCCCCGCCACAAAAGCCGTGCTTTCCGGTGGAACGGCGCGGCCAGCGCGATGGCCAGGCTGAAAGCGCGTATGGAACAGTTATACAGGTATTTCACGGTCTAATCCGATCCGAGTGGTTACTTGATAATCGAGGTCAGCATCGCCGCCATCGAAACCGTATTGGTCATCAACCCCATCACCTCGGCCGCGCTCATCCCGCGCCCCTTCGGCGGTTTCGAGGGGATGACGATCTCGCACCCCGGCTCCACCTTCGGCCACTTGCCGCCCCGCTTGGCGTCCGGCAGCCCGTTGGCGTAGATCACGAAAGGCCGCTTCTTGGCCCGGTCGGCATATCCGCCGCCCCGAGCGATGTAGTCTCTGATCTTCTGCCCCTCGACGTAGGTGACGGTACACGGATAGAGCACTGCGCCGCTGATCGTCACCGTGTTGTTGAACTTCGGCACCATCAGAATGTCGCCGTCCTCCAGCACCAGATTGTCCAGTCCGTCCGGATTGGCCAGCGCGGCCGGCAGGTCGATAGCGATCGGGAAGTAGTCTCCCACCTCCATCTGTTTCAGCACGATGGTGTCCCCCGTCGCCGAGCGTCCCCGGGCCGAGAGGTCGGCCAGCGTCTCCAACCGGGCCAAGCGCTCCTCGGTCAGCTTCCGCTTCAGGTAAGCTCCCGGCGCATAAGCCTCCGTCGTCAAGCCCCCCGCCTTGGCCACCAGATCGCTCAGTCGGTCGTTGTTGGTCGAGAGCACGTATTCGCCGTCGAAAAGCAGCTCGCCCTGCGCAAATACGCTGGTCTGTTCGTTATATCCCGGCGACCGACGGATGTAGATTTGGTCGAACGGCTGTAATTTGAAAGATGCGGTTTCGGAAGAAAGCCCCAGGTCGGCCGGAATGTTGAACTGGAAGAGTTCCGCGATCCGATCCGACTGCTCCGTCGAGTTGGGGTTTTTCACCCGCCGGGCCACCTCGATCCGGGCCAGCGACGCCGACTCCTTGAGCCCGTTGGCCATCAGAATAGCATCCTCGATGGTCATATTGTCGCGGTAGAGCAGCGTCTGCGGCGTATTCACCTCGCCTTTCACTTCAATCGTGTACCCTTCGCGCAGCGAGTTGATCGACGGAATCCGCACCAGGTCTTCCGGTCGGAGCCGGATGTCTGCCGCCGTCCCGTCCAGCACCCCCCGCAGGTCGATCGCCTCCACGGTGAACGTGTAGTCGTCGTTGAGCCGCACGATTTGCGCCCGACTCGTCAACGCGTCGCCGCGAATCCCTTCCGCCCGTTCGATCAGTTGGCGCAGCGTGGTCACGCTGTCGCCCAGTTCGTAGTCTCCCGGCCGCCACACCGCTCCGTCGATCGTCACCCGGTTGGCATACTGCCGGATCACCTCGCCCACCGCCACACTGTCGCCGTCGGCCATGGCGAATATCGCAAAATCTTCCGCCGGCACGCTGTGCACGCTCATCATCCGGCCCGACTTGCGGTTCACCGTCAGGTTGTCTTTATAAGCCTCCCCCATGAACCCCCCGACATAGTCCAACAAATTGGCCGCCGTCTCGCCTTTTTTGAGCTCATAGATCCGCGGCCGCTTCACCTTCCCCGTCACTTTGACTAAGTTTTCGTACGGCTGCACCACGATCATGTCGTTGTCCTGCAACCCCACGTTCACCTCCTGCTTCCCCCCCAGCAGGTAGTCGTAGACGTCGAGCTCGGCCACCTGTTTATTTCCCCGGATCAGTTTGATGCTCCGCAGCGAGCCGATGTCGCTCACCCCTCCCGCCTCGTACAGCGCGTTGAACAGCGTGGCCAGCGACGGCAGCGTGTAAGTCCCCGGCATCGACGCCTCGCCGATGATGTTGACCTTGATCGAGCGGATGTTGCCTAACGACAGTTTGAGCTGCACCGAGCCGTCGTTGAGTCCCGAGATCGATTTAGCCAGTTTGTTCCGGATCCGTTTTTCCGCCGCCTCGATCGTGAGTCCCCCCACCTGTACCACCCCGGCGTCCGGGATGGCGATGATTCCGTCCGGGCTCACCTTCAGGTCGTAATTGGCCTCGGCATCTCCCCAGAGGTCGATGAAGAGCTGGTCGCCCCCCGCCAGTACATAGTTGGCCGGCGTGGGCAGGTTATAGGTCGGCGCGAAAGTGAGGTTCCGGGCCGAGAAAATCTCCCGTCCGAAGACGCTGTTCCGCAAAACCGAGTCCTGGATCCGTTTTTCGGCATCTTTGAGCCGCTGCTCCTCCTCCGGTGTCAGCTTGCCCGAGGCGTCCAGCCGCGGGTCGGTCACCGTCCTGCTCCCCGCCGTCATATTCTGTTTCCCGGCCGTCGTCACCGTGCCGTCGGCCGTCTCGAAAATCTCACCTGTCTCGGCGTCCACCAGATTCCCGTCCTGATCCCGAATGGTACGCACCCGGTAGTCGTTCTGTCGCTCCTGCTCCCGCCGATAGTCCGTCCCGCGCGTATCCACCCCGTTGTTCCGCCGGTCGTACTCCAGATTTTTCAGGTCGGAATCCTTTCGCGTCCGGTCGGTCGAAGTCGATTGCTTGTCCAGCTTTCCCTTGTCGGTCGTGGAGTTCTTGGTGGCCGACGAAACTTTGTTTTTCAGCTTTTCCAAGTCCCCGAGCCCCTCCAGCCCCTCGCGCAGATCGGGGTTATAGCCCGCCGCCTGCGCCTGCCGGATCATCTCCGGCGTGATTTCGCGGTTTTGGGCCGAAGCCGTGGACAGGCCGGTCGCCCACATCATGCCGCCGCCCAGTACGGAGGCCAAAAACAGGTGCCACTTCATCGATAAAATTACCATTTTCGGCAAAGATAATATTTTATGCTATCTTTGGTGTGTTAAACCAACGATTTATGCGGCGTAAAATTGCGGTTTCGGTTTTTCTTTTTCTGGCGATGTGTGTCGCCCGGTCGGCGGCCCAGGGCACGGCTTTGAAGTGGAACGCCTTGTATTGGGCCGTGGGGGTGCCTAATATGTCGGTCGAGACGCGGCTCGGCAACCGGTTCACTTTCAACGGCGATGTCGTCTGGTCGCCGTGGGAGAGCGTCAAAGGGCGGCCGATGAAGGGGGTGCAGGTGATTCCTGAGGTGCGTTTCTATCCCAAGCAGGCTTTCCGGGGATTTTATGCCGGGGCATATGTCTCGTACGACTGGTACGAAGTGAGCAAGTGGGATCACCCGAAGACCGACGTGCAGCATGGTTACGGGACCTGTATCGGGCTTACGCTGGGGGGGCAGATCGATATCGCGCGGCGGTGGGGGATGGACTTCTATGTCGGCGGCGGCTGGCACTACGGCTGGTACTACGGCGTGGATCGGACCACCGGACAGCATTATGCGGACTGGAACGCGAGCGGCGAGTGGATTCCTTACAAAGCGGGGGTGACCTTCGTCTACCGGCTGGGAATGGGGCGCAAGAGCGAATAAATCGATGGTTTTGACGGCTATACACGGATTCGTCGCCAAACTGGCCGACCTTTTCTATCTCAAACCCTTGCGGCGGTTCGTGCCGCAGGAGACCTTCCGGTATGCGTTCGTAGGGGGGCTGAACCTGCTCTTCAATCTGGTACTCTACTGGTTCTGCTTCAATTATGTGCTCGGCAAACGGGACACCGATTTCGGCATCGTCACCGTCTCGGCCCCGATTCTCGCCTTTCTGATCGCTTTCGTCATCACCTTTTTCACCGGATTCTGGCTGGTGCGGAAAGTGGCCTTCGACCGCTCGCAGGTGCACGGCGCCAAACAGCTCTTTCGCTATGCCCAGGTGGTCGGGGTCAATATCGCCATCAACTATTTCGGACTGAAACTGTTGGTGGATGTGCTGGGATGCTATCCTTCGCTGTCGTATGCCGCCTTGCAGGTCGTCACCACCCTTTTCAGCTATCTGGCCCAGCGGTTCTATACCTTCCGCACCCACCGTTGTCCGTCGTCGGACGAACCGGCCGGGGAGGCGGAATGACGGAGATTCCTTACCTTTGCCGAAACATTCAGAACGACACTTCGGGTATGATTCTCTCCCTTATCGTAGCAGTTGCCGAAAACGGCGTTATCGGTTGCGACGGCCGGATGCCGTGGCATCTGCGCGAAGACCTCGCGCGGTTCAAGCGCATCACGACGGGCCATCCGGTGGTGATGGGGCGCAAGACCTTCGAATCGCTCGGCGGACGGCCCTTGCCGAATCGTACCAACATCGTCGTGACGCGCCGGGCGGCGGATTTCCGTGTGCCGGACGGGGTGGTGGTCGTGGCTTCGCCGGAAGAGGCTTTTGCGCGGTATGCCGACTCCGACGAGGAGCTCTTCGTTATCGGCGGCGGCGAAATCTACCGCCAAACCATGCCGTTGGCCGACAAACTCTACCTCACCCGTATCGCGGCCCGGCCGGAGGGAGACACTTACTTTCCGGAGGTGCGGCCCGAGGAGTGGCGCGAAGTGTGGCGCGAGGCTCATCCGGCGGCCCTCGACGGATCGGTTCCGGGATTCGAATTTATCGACTATCTTCGTATCAAACGACAGTAGAGCATGCAACAGGCATTGAAATTTCGGGCGCTCGGCTGCCTGGTGCAGGGCGTGCAGGCCGGTGTGCGTACCTGGTGGTGGCTGGTGAAGATGATGTTGCCGATTACGTTCGGTGTGGCGGTGTTGCAGTGGCTGGGGGTGATCGGGACGATCTCGCGGTGGCTGACGCCGGCTTTCTCCTACATCGGGCTCGACGGCGAGGGGGTGCTGACTTTTCTGACGGCTACTTTGACTTCGATCTATGCGGCGATCGGCGTGATGGGGACGTTGAATCTCGATTTTCGGAGCGTGACGATCGTGGCGGTGATGACGCTGATTGCCCATAACCTGATCGTGGAGTCGGTGGTTCAGCGTCGTTCGGGTTGCCGGTCTGGGTGGGGGATGGCTGCTTTGCGGCTGACGATGGCGATCTTTACGGCATGGATATTGAATCGGATTCTGCCGGCGGATTTTACGGGGAGGCTCCTGTTGGAGCATCGCGAGGCAGGCGAGCTGTCGTTCGGAGCGATCTTGCGGAACTGGGCGCTGACGCAGGCCCGGCTTTTCCCGCTGATGCTGGCGATGATCGTCAGCCTGAATGTCCTGCAACAGATTTTGCGAGAATTTTCGCTGATCGACTACCTGACCGCTCCGATGGCTTCGGTCATGCGGTTTTTCGGTCTTTCGCGGGATTGCGCATTTCTTTGGATCGTGCTGAATACGCTGGGCCTGGCCTATGGGGCTTCGGTGATGATCGGCGAGGTGGAGTCGGGGCGGATCGCTCGTCGCGACGCTCGGCTGTTGAATGCCCATGCGGCGATGACGCACTCGACGCTGGAGGATACGTTGCTCTATTTTACTTTGGGTTTGGGGTTATTCTGGCTGTTGGTACCCCGGGTGATTATGGCGATGGCGGTTGTTTGGACGATGCGGTTGTCGGAGCGCTGGCGGCGCGCGAGAGAATTAAGGTCTGTGTGCGAACAATAGGTTGGGCCGAGGCTGCCAGTTGAAATGCGTAAGCATTTCCCGTCCACGGGACGTGGGGCCCGCCCGGCCCGAGGGCAGTACCCTCCCGTAGAACAGCCGCGCGCCACGC
>NZ_JBQIQO010000003.1:38664-114725 GCF_056799795.1 Rikenella sp. | reverse complement strand
TTTATAAATGATTTAGTACCACTTTTCTTATGTAGCAGTTCTATAAGATACAAACTTAGTAAGTATTTTATTACAGATTTTCACCCGGTTAATGCCTACACCCAATATAATTGGATGAATGATATATGGGGGGCTGAAAGAAAAATTGAAGCTCCTGGCATTGGGGGGATTTCCCTAATTATTATTCTTTTGTTTAGTGTATTTAGTTGTGGCTTAGGCTTATATTCAGAAAAATATAGCTTCACACAACCTCGTTTTCAATTTCGCAAAAAGCCTGTAATTGTTATTGTGGCTATAATTACGATTGGTTATTGGTGGATAATAGTTAGTCCTTATCGACAAAGATACTCACAGGAGCGTGATTATATGGAAAACCAACAAATGTTAAAGGCTGATAAAAATTCATTGTTGAATAAAAATTCCCATCTTGTGGATGAAAGATGCAAAATTATAAAATCACTATCATTTAAGGGGATAGGTCTTGGTATTTCATTAGATACAGCAATAGGACATGCGTCTTCCCTTGAAAATGAGGACAACGAGGATTTCTCAAACGACTCATCTACTATCGTTGGTGAGATTGTTAATGCAGACGAAATTGGCAACAGCAGCATATCTAACTTTTATTTTACAATCAAAGAGACAGAGCCTCTACCAATTTCTATTTTGACAGGAAATACCTATGATAACTCAAAGCCCCATACTGAGGATACCTACATTCAATATAAAACAGAGTGCTATGAAAGCTCCACTAGTTTGGATAATAATAAGGTATTTTATAGGATAATAGCTGCAAATAACAGGGTCTTTGCCATAACCGTAAATGCTAACATTTATGGCGGAACATGGTCGGATGACTATTATGCCAAGCTTGTAAACCTTTATACAGCAAAATATGGAGAGCCTGAAATCGAAAAGCTGTTTCCTAAGGCTGGCACGTATTATATACCTGATGAAAAAGCAATTAGTTATCAATGGACTTTTGCAGATGGAGTTGTATACCTTTCAGAAAAGGGCATTGTTTATTTATACTCTTCATTTATAAAGAAAGCTACTGCAAATCTTTCATCGCAGATAAGACTAAGGGAAGAGCAACAAAAGGCATATGACGATTCCGTTAAAAGGGAGAATGCTCGGCAATTGCGACTTGAAAATGAGCGCAAACGTAGTGATAGTATTAAGAGAATGAAGAACCATGAAAATGCCATTAATGAGATATAGCAAACGAAATGGCTTAAACCATTACTTTTCACAGTCATATTTTTCAACCAAATAATTCTATTGATTTTGCTCAAAAGCTATTGGATTGTCATTCTGGTGCCTCTATTAATCGGACACAACTATATACATGAATGTAGCAAATGTCTATAGGACTGAACATAATATAATAAAACAAGGATAGATAATTATTACTATTCCAACCTAGCGTAATAGCCAAGGCATCTATGGTATAGATATATGGCATTAGGAAAGCGGCCAAAAACAAAAGAAAAATACCCTGTTTGTGATTATCCTTACATTTGCAGAGATATTGACATAAAAGTATCCTTGCAAATAAGAACAGCCATGTGAAATACATGGCTGTTCTACGTTTATAGTGTTGTAAACTATCCGAATATAATCACCAACAATAGAGACACAGACACTACTGTAAATATGATGCACAGCAGCAAATGTTTACGGACAAACTTAAATCGCCTTGTGGATACCAGCACATATTTATACCAAGTTAAGATCAATCATAGTACAAGCTATCCAACTATCCAATCACACAGCACGGCGTCTTTCCATAAAATAATGGGCCTCCAAAGCCCCTTATCATAGTAATAATAGACACACGTCGGATTGATTATTGAGGCGTTTTTCTAACCTTGCAGAGAGGTATTGACAACACCTATCCGCCAGCTTTGTGTTCCCCCAAAAAGAAAATCAGCCACTTGAAAGTACATCCAAATGACTGAAAATCAATTGTCGGGGTGACAAGATTCGAACTTGCGACCACTCGCCCCCCAGACGAGTACTCTAACCGGGCTGAGCTACACCCCGCTCATAAACCGACCACAAAAGTACACCATTTTCGCAATTATCAAAAATTAAAATCGCTCGCACCGCGAAAAAACTCTATCTTTAACCGAAAAATCCTCCTTAACCCGTTTTTGCTTAGAACCATGTTGCTTGCCGTGCTGCTAGCCCTGACCTGCACCGTGGCCGAACCGGCCGACAGCGTGATCGTCGATTCGCGACAGACCCTCGACCAGGCGCTGGCCGGTACGACAGCACCGGATAGTATTCGCCAGACACTCGCGTTGGTAGACGTCGAATACTATTCGTTCGACCGGCGATTGCACCGCGGGCAGATCGTCGTACACAGAGAACTTGTCGATGACGTGCGGCAGATTTTCCGAACCGTGAAAGCCTCCCGCTTTCCTGTCGAAAGCGTTATCCCCGTCCGCTTCGACCGACCGAACAACGGCACCTCGATGGACACCCTGAACAACACATACGGATTTCATTACCGACCCAAAGCCACGTTCAAAACCCGGCAGCTCTCCGCCCACTCCTACGGCCGGGCGATTGATATCAATCCCTACCAGAACCCCGCCCTGCTGCGCAACGGACGAATCATTCCGGCCGGAGGAGACTATGATTTGAAGACACCCGGGACACTGAGCGACACATCGGCGGTCGTGCGGCTCTTTCGCCGGCTCGGATGGCAATGGGGCGGCAGGTGGGCCTCCGTGAAAGACCGTATGCACTTCGAAAAACCGTAACTTTTTACCTGAATGGCAATTATAGGCATGGGGAACGCGCTGACCGACATCCTGGTTCAGATTCCCGACGAAACCATCCTGCACGACCTCGGCGTCGAACGGGGCGGTATGTATCTGATCGACAACAAACAGCATCACCGCCTGATGGAGCGGATCGCTTCGTTGCCGAGGAAACTGGCGGCGGGCGGTTCGGCCGCGAATATGGTGGCCGGAGCGGCTATGCTCGGGTCGCGGAGCGCTTTTATCGGCCATGTCGGTCGCGATGCGACCGGTGAGGCTTTCTGTCGATGCCAGCAGGCAAAGGGGGTCGAATCGCTTGTCGGCGTTTCCGAGGGGACTCCTTCCGGAAAGTGCATTTCGCTGATTCTGCCGGACGGCGAACGCACCATGCTGACCTACCTGGGAGCGGCGCTGGAGGTCGACACCCGACATCTGGCAAGTCAATATTTACAGGGTCGGGAAGTCTTTTTTGTCGAAGGCTATCTGCTCAACTCGCCCGACGTGATCGAACCCGCCATGCAAGCAGCGCACGAGGCGGGACTCCTCGTGGCGTTGGATGCCGCCAGCTTTACCGTGATTCGGGAGTTCCGGCAGTTTGCCGACCGGCTGATCGATCGGTATGTCGACCTGTTGTTTGCCAACGAGGACGAGGCGGCTGCGCTGACCGACACCGACGTGCCGGAGCAGGCGCTCGAACAGCTGGCAGGACGGTGTGGAACGGTCGTGGTCAAAGTCGGGCCCGAAGGGTCGTGGATCGCCCGGGGATCGGAACGCTGCCGGATCGGCATCATCGAGGCACACCCGGTGGATAAGACCGGGGCCGGGGATCTCTATGCCGCTGCTTTTCTGCACGGTTGGACGCGCGGTCTGTCGCTCCGGCAGTGCGGCGAGCTGGGCGCGGTGGTGTCGAGCAAAAGTATCGAGGTGATCGGAGCCGATCTGCCGGCCGAGACCTGGGCCGGGATTCGACCGTGGGTGGAACGGATCGAGGCGGGCGAACGGGTCGTGGGATGACACCCGGCCTGACAGTTTGTCCGACGGGCCTGCCATTTCGGGGCTTGGCACAAGAGTTGTACGAAGCCGGACGGCGATTTTCAAAGGATTCGTAATCAAAAACCAATATCACGATATGCAACAAGGTAAAATCGGTGTGACGACCGAGAACATTTTTCCGATTATCAAAAAATTTCTCTATTCCGATCACGAGATCTTCCTGCGCGAGCTGATTTCCAATGCCGTCGACGCGACGACCAAACTCAAGGCACTGAGCTCGATGGGCGAGTTCAACGGCGAGTTGGGCGACCTGACGATCCGTGTGGAGTTGGACGACAAGGGCAAAAAACTGACCGTCTCGGATCACGGGATCGGGATGACCGAAGAGGAGGTCGACAAATACATCAACCAGATCGCCTTCTCGGGGGCCGAAGAGTTCATGAAGAAGTACGAAAACCAGAGCGGGATTATCGGACATTTCGGTCTGGGATTCTACTCCGCTTTTATGGTGGCGTCGAAGGTCGAGGTCATCACCAAATCGTACAAGGAGGGGGCACAGGCGGTGAAGTGGACGTGCGACGGCACGCCGAACTATACGCTCGAACCGGCCGAAAAGGCGGAGCGAGGGACGGAGATCGTACTCTACCTCTCCGACGACAGCAGCGAATTCGCCGAACGGGCCCGGATCGAAGCATTGCTGAAGAAATATTGCTCGTTCCTGCCGGTGCCGATCGCTTTCGGCAAGGTGCAGGAGTGGAAGGATGGTAAACAGGTCGACACGGATCGGGACAACATCATCAACGACACCCATCCGCTGTGGATGCAGAAACCGACGGAGATTACGGCGGAGCAGTACGACGAATTCTACCGCAAGCTCTATCCGATGGCGGAAGACCCGCTGTTCCACATCCACCTGAATGTCGATTATCCCTTCAACCTGACCGGGATTCTCTACTTCCCGAAGATCAAGAACAACTTCGAGGTGCAGAAGAACAAGATCCAGCTCTACTCGAACCAGGTCTATGTGACCGACTCGGTGGAGGGGATCGTGCCGGACTTCCTCACCCTGCTGCACGGGGTGATCGACTCGCCGGACATTCCGCTCAACGTGTCGCGGAGCTACTTGCAGAGCGACAGCAACGTGAAGAAAATCTCGGGTTACATCACCAAAAAGGTGGCCGACCGGCTGGCCGACCTGTTCAAAAACGGGCGGCAGGACTACGAGGCGAAGTGGGACGACCTGAAGCTCTTCATCCAGTACGGGATCGTCAGCGAAGAGAAATTCGGCGAACGGGCCGGAGAGTTCACCCTGCTGAAGAATACGGAGGGGAAATATTTCACGCTCGACGAGTATGCCGAGGTCATCAAGGGCAGCCAGACGGACAAGAACGGCAAGATCGTCCACCTGTACAGCAACGATCCGGTGGCGCAGCACAGCTTTATCGAGGCGGCGCAGGGCAAGGGGTACGACGTGCTGGTGATGGACAGTCCGTTGGAGGCGCACTTCATCGGTTTCCTCGAAAACAAACACAGCGACTGGCGATTTACGCGCGTCGATGCCGACACGGTCGAAAAACTGATCGAGAAGGAGGAGCAGTTGGCGATGGCGCTGACGACAGCTCAACAGCAGTTGCTGACGCCGGTCTTCGAATCGCAGCTGCCGACCGACGAAAAGAGCCACTTCAACGTTCAATTCGAGGCGATGGATCCGGCTGCCGCGCCGATCGTCATTACTCAGGGCGAATTCATGCGCCGGATGAAAGACATGTCGAAAATCGGCGGCGGTATGTACAGCTTCTACGGCGAGCTGCCGGACAGCTATAACGTCGTGGTGAACGGCAACCATCCGCTGGTGATCGAGGTGCTGGGCGAGACGCAGAATGCGACCGGCGAGGCTTTGGCCCCGCTGGACAAGAACCTCCAGGCGGCGGAGGAAGAAAAGACCGCTCTGAATGCACTGCTCAAAGACAAGAAAGAGGAGGAGATTTCGCAGGAGGAAAAAGACAAGCGGGCTTCGATCGAAACCAAAATCGGCGAGATCGAGGGACAACGCAAGGAGATTTTGCGGAATGCCGGTTCTCAGAATATGATCGTCGGGCAGCTGGTCGATCTGGCTCTGCTGGCCAACGGGATGCTGAAGGGAGAGGCGCTGACGAAGTTTATCCGCCGGAGCGTGGAAGTGGTCGGCAAGACCGGCCAACCGGTTGATTAGAACAGTGCCTATTTGACACCTTGGTACATCCAAGACATTGCGATACGGGAGGGGGCGTCCATCGATGGACTCCCCCTCGTGTTTTTACCCGCCATTCGGACAGAGACGGAAGCGGTCAGCGATTCATCAGCCGTCCCGCCTGCCAATTCAAACCGGGATACCTCTTCCGCAACACCGAGACACTGTTGGCGATCCCGCTGCTCCCCGACGTGGCGAACGGAATAATCGTTTTGCCGTTCAAATCGTGGCTCTCGATAAACGTCTCGACCACCCGCGGCGCCATATCCCACCAAATCGGATAACCGAGATAAATCACCTCATACTCCGCCACGTCAACCGCAGGGAGCGCGATAGCCGGTCTCGCCTTCGGATCGTTCATCTCCACCGAGCTGCGCGACCGCGCATTCCGCCAGTCCAGATCGGCCGACGTATAGGCCTTTGCAGGCCGAATCTCATACAGATCGGCATCCCTCTCCCAGGCGATCCGTTGTGCCGCGCGGGCCGTCGTGCCCGTAGCCGAGAAATAAACGACGAGCGTCTTTCCCGCCGCATTGTGTCCGACAACCGTCATAACAAAAAAGCTGATTAAAGTTAAAATAAATCGTTTCATCCTATTATTTCGTCCGTTCGATTCGATCATACTCCGCATCGGTTACCGGTTCGAGCCACTCGTTGGAGAGATTCTCGCCGGGAATCTCGAAAGCCAGATGCGCGAACCAACTGTCGGCCGCCGCTCCGTGCCAATGTTTCACACCTGCCGGAATGTGAACGACCGTGCCGGGAAGAATCTCTACGGCAGGTTTTCCCTCCTCCTGATACCATCCCCGTCCGGCCACGCCAATGAGCATCTGCCCGCCGCCCTCGGAAGCGCGATGGATGTGCCAATTGTTGCGGCAACGCGGCTCGAAAGTCACATTCGCAAACGGAATCCGGTCGGTTGAAATGCGGGCGAGGTAGCTATTACCCGTGAAATACTGCGCATAGGCCGTGTTCGGTTCGCCGATCGGAAAGATCATTTCGCGTTGGAAGGCTGCCTTGGCATCTTCGTCGGCCGTTGCGTCGGCCCAGACCTCCTTAGCGAGCCGGAACGCTCCCCAGGCGTTGGGCCATCCGGCATAAAAAGCGATGTGTGTCAGCATCTCCGAGATTTCGGTACGCGTAACACCGTTCGCCTTAGCGAACCGCAGGTGATGCTCCAGCGACGAATCGATCACCCCTTTACCGACCAGCGCCGCCACCGTCGCCAGACTGCGGTCGTGCGGGCTGAGTCCCGGTCGATTCCATACTTCCCCGAAGAGAACATCGTCGTTGAGCTCCGCGAATTTGGGTGCGAACTCCCCCAATTGGGTATGTCCGGCAGTTTGCGTAATTCTTTCCTGTGCCATAACGATTGAACTGTTTGCGGCGCATGCGATTATCAGCGCCTTGAAGATTCTCCTTTTCATTCCCTGCTGTGTTTTCACGACAGGCAAAATTACCCACTTGTTTCCCCCGCGTTTTTATCCGAAATCCGGTTCCTCTTACCCCGATTCCGGTTTCGCACCACAGCATATCAGAAATTCGTGTTAATTTTGAGGGAATCCATCCGGAACACCATGAAAGAGACGACGAAAATCGACACGATAGAGGCCTACAACCAATGTTTCGGTCTGAAGACACGGCATCCGTTGGTGTCGGTGGTCGATCTCTCGCAAGCCACGCAATGGCCCGATCCCCTCCGATTCAGCTACGGCATCTACGCCCTTTTCCTGAAACAGGTAAAGTGCGGGAACATCCAATACGGGCGACAAACCTATGATTATCAGGACGGCACGATCATCTGCTTCGCGCCGGGACAGGTAGCCGAAGTGACCCGCATACCGGGAGCACGCCCCTCGGCTTACGGCTTGCTTTTTCACCCCGACCTGATTCGCGGCACCGCGCTCGGACAGGAGATCACGCGGTACTCCTTCTTCTCGTACGCCGCCAACGAAGCCCTGCACCTCTCGGAAGAGGAGCGACAGACGATTCTCGACACAATGCGGAAAATCGACCGCGAACTCGACCACCCGTTCGACAAACACAGCCGGCGGCTTATCACGGCTCACATCGGCGTGCTGCTCGACTACTGCATGCGCTTCTACGACCGCCAGTTCGCGACACGCAGCGAGGTGAACAACGACGTAATCGCCCGTTTCGAACAGCTGTTGGACGGATACTTCGACACCGATGCACCGCAACACGAAGGACTCCCTTCAGTCCGGTATTTTGCCGACAAAGTTTGTTTGTCCCCCAACTATTTCGGCGACCTGATCCGGAAGCTGACCGGCAAAACCGCGTCGGAACACATCCAGGATAGGTTGATCGATCGGGTGAAAGAGCTGCTGCTCTCGTCCGGCAAGACGATGAGCCAGATCGCCTACGAGCTCGGATTCCAGCATCCGCAACACCTGAGCCGGATGTTCAAACGGCTGACCGGCATGACACCCAACGAATACCGCTCGGTCGGTTGAAAATCCTTCCGACTCAATCGACCGACAATCTGGAAAATACGCATTTTGGCCCGAAATTTGCTATGTGTTTTTAAAACCAACAAACATATCACCATGAAAAAACGTATCGTAACCCTCTGTCTGCTACTGTTCGGCGCCTTGATCGGCCTTCAAAGCTGCGACGACGAAAAGAACATCGCTTTCGACAAATTGCCGCAAACGGCCCGCCAATTCATCGGCAACTACTTCCCGGATCAGACCGTCAACCGGACCCGGCAAGAGAAAGATAACGGCATCGTCTCCTACGAAGTACGTCTGACCGACGGTACGGAGATCGATTTCAATGCCGCCGGCGAATGGCAGCACATCGACCGCCCGTTCGGAATCGTACCCGACGAGATCGTTCCGCAGGCGATTCTCAACGACCTGGCCGGACGCTATCCGGAGGCCCGCGTACACGAGATCGAGAAAGAGTTGGGCGGCTATGAAATCGGGATCGGCAACGGACTGGAGCTGTATTACACGACCGAAGGAGTCTTTATCCGGGAAGAGCGATAACCCCATCTTCTCATAAACGCAGCGCGGGCACCCTCTTCCGGAAGGTGCCCGCGCCGTTTTCAATCTCCGATGGAGTGATCCTGCGGAAACGGTTCGCCGCTCCAGGCCCGTCGCGACGTCCAAGGCTCGCCCGGCGCCGTCCAGAACGGATCGTCCTCCGGCAAACCTAAAGCCAGAAAACCGGTCAGACAGAGATAGAGACTCCCCGTACAGGTGTACGCCTCACCGATCTCCGGCTGCGCGCCGCAGAAGCCGATCCGCAGCCAGCCGTTTGAGTCGAACGTCCCCGGCTGCTCGAAAAACCGCCGGATCACGGCCGTCATCGCGCTCCGCACCTGCCCTTTCGAGAGGCTCTTCGGCAGACGATCCTGCAAGGCCATCTGAGAAAGCACCTGCAACGCCGCCGTCCGATACTGCAACGACCGTCCCAGCGGCGGAATCGTCCCCTCGGGCGAAATCATCCGCTCGGTGACCTCCGCATAACGCGCCGCCCGCTTCAGCACCCGTTCGCGCAACCCCGGAAATCCGTCGCCCATCACCCCCAGCACGTCGATCAGCATCGGCTGGATCACGAAACTGTTATAGTAGTCCCAGTGGAACGGCTCGCCGTCGCCGTAGACCCCGTCGCCCTTATACCAGGCGTTCATCTGCCGCACCGGATAGTCCACCCGCACCTGATCGTACTCCTCGCCCACCGAACGTAGAAAAGCTTCGATCTGCGCCGTGAACATCAGCCAGTTACTCACATTCGGCCGCACCTTCCGCGTCTGTTTCATCTCGTAAACGATGCGCTCCCGGGTCGCCTCGTCGAGACCGCCCCACAGGTTTTTCGGCGCACGCATCAACCCCTGTGCCAAGTGCGCCGCATCCACCAGCGCCTGATACCCTACCGCAAAACTGATGTAGTCCGCCGACGTCGTATCCATCGCATTCCGCAATCCCCGGATAGAGAGGTCGAGGAGCTCCTTGCGCATCTTCCCGTCCCGGGTCGTGGTATCCACCGACAGCTCCAGCCACGGAGCGATCCCGCAGATCGTCCGTCCCAACGCCTCCAGATAGGCGTATTTCGTCCGGTCGCCGTACGCTCCATACTCCGGATGCGACGGCCCGCGCTGTTCGATCGGCATATTCGCGTGCAGCGTCCCCGCCGCCAAATTCGACAACACCGGATAAGCGATTTTATAAGCCGTCTCGGCCCACACTTCGCGATCCGACTTCGGCAGTTCAGCCTGTTTTTTCCGGGCCGCCCAGCCGTCCGGCAGGATACATACCGCGGCCTGCGCGACCGCCAATAAACATTTCATCGATTTCATGCTCTCACTATTATTGCTGTAAAAAAGTCACCTGCAAGGTATCCTTCCGTTTCGGATTTTTGACCTTCAGGACAATCCGGGTCAACCACTCGCCCCAGATGTTCGACAGCCGCGGATCGGTCAGCTCAACCGCCTCGGTCGTCAGTTCATATTTCGAAAGGTCGAATGCCATGCGCAAAGTCTTGTCCCCGCTCTGGATTTCGACTCCCCCACGGCCCGACGCCACCGTCCCGCAGGTCAGGAAATTCAAGGCTACCGGCCCCTCTACCTCCGACAAATCATACGTATCGGTCAGCGTGACCGTATTTCTCCGCCGGTCGAAGCGGTAGTCGCGCACCCAGCTGCGGCACGCCGCCTCGGCCGGATAAGCCCCCGCCATATCCAGCGAGAAATTCATCACCCGGCCGTTATCCGTATGTTTCACGTTCCGCGAACGGTATCTCCCACCGTCCTTCTGTCCGAAACCATTGACAACCGGCAGGTTGTGAAACTCCGACTGCATCATCCAGATGGTGTAGCGCCGGTGATCGAACGTCGCCGCTGTGTAGGTTCCCACCCCGGCGTCCACCATCACCGGCTGACCGTCCACATAGAGGATAAAACTCCCCACGTCGTTGTGGTTATGGCTCTCGGCATTGTATCCACCCTTGGCGGCCAGCGTCAACCCCTCGGCGCTCCCGCCTTCGGTTCGCGCCACCGCCACCTCGATGCCGTCCATCCAGACCGACCGATACAACGGAGCCACCGGTCGGGCCGCACACATATCCTTATAGATAAACGCCGTCTTGAGCCGCTGATCCATCGTTCCGCTGAGCGGATTTTCGACAAAGCCGGTCAGCGTGCCGAGGTACGACCCGAACCGCATCATCGTGCTGTCGCCGATATTGCGCCCGTAACGGAACACCGTCGACGCCCCCGGCGAAGCCTTGGCTTCGGCGTCGGCAAAATTGACGAAATAGAGACTGTCGATATGCGCATTGGCGATATACAGCCCGATATTTTTCACCCGCTGCTCGCCGAACAGGTCGATTTTGCCCTGCGAATATCCTTTCAGCACTTCGAGGTAGTTGTTCATCATCCCCGCCGCATGCGTCCAGTACGAAGGCCCCTCTTCGCACCCTCCGTCAGGCTTGAAAAAGTTGATGAACTGATCCACCGACCGCATCGTCTTCTTCACGATCGCCGCCCGCCGCTCCGGATTCTCCTCGACCAGCAATGCCGTCGTCAGCACATTGAAATTGCACCACGGATTCCAGTTATTGACCTGCGCCCCCTCGCGGAACCCGAGCCAGAACATGTCGTCGCGATTCAGATAGACATCCAGCGTATGGCGGTTCAGCTCGGCCCGCAGCCGCTGCGGAATCGTGGGCGACAATTTACCCAGATCCTCCTTGAAGAAGTAGTAGGCCCAGGCCAGCGTATTGGCCGTCATCCCGCCGCTCAGGTCGATCGTGCGGCGGTCGATATCCGGCACCGCCGTCCCGCTCAGCTGCCAGTAGATATGCGCCGTCGCTACCCACGTGCTCTGCTCGCACAGCGACCACACCCCGTCGGCGATCTGATCCAGAAACCGTCCCTTGCCCTCGACCAGCTCGCCGAACATCAGGTCGGCCAGCGTCGAATACCGCTCGGCGATATGCAGGTCGTTGGGCCGGCGAATCCCCTTGCGGGCGAAATCGAGGTACGAAGTGACCGTTACACTGCGCCATACATAGTCCAGCCGGGCCTCCGCCTGCGCCACCGCCTGCCGCTTCACCTCTTCCGGCAGCGACTGCCAGAAATTGCGATCCGCATACCCCGGATAAGGCCGGTACGCCTCCCGGCAGAGGGAATCCATATCGTACCGCCGAGCGGCTTTCTGCAAAAGGTCGGGCTTGGCCTTAGTCGCCGGCGCCGCCTGCATCGAAAGGGGTGCCGCCCCGAAAAGAGCCGTCAGCAGCACCGTCAGCAACCGATTTGTCCGTTTCATTTCCGTTCGGCGATTATTTGTTTTCCAAATCCCGTTTCCGTTTCAGCGCTTCGAGGAAGTAATAGTCCGCATAGACCAGCGGCACATCCACCTCCGACGGCCCCGGTTTGTTGCCCGTCGAGTGCATCAGGACGAAATAGCCATTCTCGCCCAATTCGGCCCGATAAGCCGGCGAACCGAGCGTTTCGACGATCCGGTCGGCCAGTTTTTTATACGTTTTACCCTGCTTGCGCCCCACATAGGTCGAGAGCTCATAAAGCGCCGAAGCCGTCACCGCCGCTGCCGAAGCGTCGCGCGGCTCCCGCTCGATGTTCGGCACATCGTAATCCCAATAGGGAATCAAATCCTCCGGCAGGTTCTTGTTCGTAAAGATGAACTTCGCGATATCCTCCGCCTGTTTCAGGTATTTCGGATCGTGCGTATAGCGGTAGCACAGCGTGTAGCCGTACAGCCCCCACGCCTGTCCGCGCGCCCAGGCCGATGAGTCGGCATAGCCTTGCGCCGTCACCCGGCTGCGCACCTCGCCGGTTTTCGAATCGTAGTCCACCACGTGGTAGCAGCTCATATCCGGCCGGTAGTGATGCTTCATCGTCTGGTCGGCATGCGAGGTGGCGATTTTCCAGAACGACGAGTCGCCGCTCATCCGCGTCGCCTCGAACAGCAGCTCCAGGTTCATCATGTTGTCGATAATCACCGGGCAGTCCCACCCGCGCCACTGCGGCCACGACTGGATCACACCCACCCCCGGACGATACCGCTCGCTCAGCGTCCGGGCCGCCGTTACGATCACCTCTTTGTAAGGCTCCTTCTCCGTCAGCCGCAGCCCGTTGCCGAACGAACAGAAGATCATAAAACCGATGTCGTGATTCCCCCGGTAGTATTTGATCCGCTCCATCCCCTCGGTATAGTGCACCGCCGGCTTGAGCCACTTGCTGTCTCCCGTCAGCTCGTACAGGTACCACAGCGTCCCCGGGAAAAATCCGCTCGTCCAGTCGTCCAGCGTGGTGAAAGCCAGCTGCCCCTTCTCATTCAACGTCCGGGGACTCGGGATATCCTTGAACGTATCCATCGTGTCGACCATCAGTTGGACCTGTCGGGCCGCAAAATCGACATTTTCGGTAATCACCGGCGCGATTTTCCGGTTTTTCGCGGAGGCCGGTTCAGACGAGAGGCCGCCCCACAGCAGGCTCCCGGCAGCCAGAACGGCCGCTGTCGGTAAAAAGTTTTTCATCATATTTTTAAAAAGAGTTTGGTTGTCCGTTCACTCCCTCCGCCGCGCCGCGAAGGCACTCCGGAGCAGGAAAAGACAAAAATACGAAATTTAAATTCTTCTTCCCTCCGGCCCCCTCTGCCGACCGCAACAAGCCACTGATCCCGAACCGCAAAAACAGCCTGATTTTTAAGCCCCGATTTATTTTGTTATATTTGTCAGGATAATCCTGTCGCATTGCGCGAAAAATTTCAGATACGTACCCCTATGAAAAAATTACTCCCGCTTTTGGGCGCCCTCGTGCTCTGCCTCTCCTGCGGAGGCGTCAAGGTGAAGGTCGCCAACCCGCTGAAGCTCAACCGAACCGACGAAACGGTCGAACTCGACTGGAAAGAGGTGCAGAAACGGCTGCCGGGGATTACGCCCGAAGACATCGTGGTGATCGGGCCGAAGGGCGAACAGTTGCCGTCGCAGGTGCTCTATTACGGCGGCGTGGAGCCGCAGTCGCTGATTTTCCAGGCGACGGTCGGGCCGCGCAGCTCGACGACCTACCGGTTGGAGAGCGGCATGCGGGAAGACTTTCGGGCACAGGCGTACGGACGATTCGTGCCGGAGCGGATGGACGATTTCGCCTGGGAGAACGACCGGATCGCCTACCGGATGTACGGGCCGGCGCTCGAACGGACGGGCGAAATCAGCAACGGGATCGACATCTGGTTGAAACACACCGACAGTTTGGTCATCAACCGGTGGTATCGGCCGGGTTACGACTACCACACCGACCGGGGCGAAGGCCTCGACTGCTACAAAGTCGGCCGAACGCTCGGGGCGGGAGCCATGGCGCCGTACGAGGGAGGAAAGCTGTGGTTAGGCAACAATTTCACCGGCTACAAAGTACTGGACAACGGGCCGATACGGGTGACTTTCCAGCTGGATTATGCGCCTTTCCCGGTCGACAGCTTGACGGTGACCGAGCGGCGGACGATTTCGCTCGACGCTCATACCCCCTTCAATCGGATTACGGAAGAGTACACCGGCGATTTCGATGAACTGCGGGTGGCGGCGGGAGTCGTGCTGCGCGGGCCGGGCGGCCGGGTGATCGACCTGCTGGACAAACCGATCCGGAAGGTCGGCTATTGGGAGCCGCTCAACACGGACAACACCCCGGACAACGGGCATACGGGTATCGGTCTGGTCTTCCCCTGCGAGATCAAGGTAGAGACCCGGCTGGGACATCTCTTGGCGAGCACCGTCATTCCGCAGGGCAAGCCGTTTACCTATCGGATGGGGGCGGCATGGAGCAAGCGCGAGGCGCCGACCTCGGAAGCGATGGCGCAATTGATTCTGAACGAGACGGCCAAGGCAGAACATCCGCTGGTGGTGACGTTCAAGTAACAGCTGACCACTCCGCATAAAAAATCGGCGGGGCGAACCTGAATTGCAAAGGTTCGCCCCGCCGATTTCATTTTCGACCACCGCCGGCTAAAAGAGTTCCGAGAATTTCCGAGGCACCGGCGTCGAAAAGTCATGCCGTTTCCCCGTGGTCGGATGGATGAAGCTCAGCACCCCCGCATGCAGCGCCACCCGGCCGATCAACGCCCGCCGCGAACCGTACTTCTTATCGCCGACGATCGGATGACCGATGTACTCCATGTGTGCCCGAATCTGATTCTTCCGCCCCGTCTCCAGTTCCAGCTCCAGCAGTGTCACGTCGTTCCGCGCCGAGTACTTCAACACCCGAAACGCCGTATCGGCCTTCTTCCCCTCCTCGCGGTTCGTCACATAGACCTTCATCGCCTTACTCTCGGTCAGGTAGGTCGAAATCACCCCCTCGGCCTGCTCCACCCGCCCCTCGACCACCGCATAATATTTCCGCTCCACGACCGTCTCCGTCCAACTGCTCTGTACCCGGGTCTTCACCTCCTCGCTCTTGGCGAACATCATCAGTCCAGAGGTCTCCCGATCCAGACGGTGCAGGACGAATATCTTGTTCCGCGGATCGTCCTGTTTCACATGCTCGCTCAGAATGCTGTAGGCCGTCTGCATAATCTGCTTGTCGGTCGCCACCGAGAGCAGGCCGTTCCGTTTCTCGACCACGATCAAGTCGTCGTCCTCGTAGACGATGCGTAACTTCGGATGCGAAATCCCCTCGCGCACCCGCCCCAAATCGACCTCCACCCGATCGCCCGGCGCGAGCGGCGTATCGAACTGAGTCGTGATACACCCGTTCACCGCGACCTGGCGGTGAGCCAGATAGGATTTGACCGTCGTCCGGCTCCGGCCCGAAAAATAGGCGAACAGAAAGGGCAACAACGTACTCCCCTCCTCTACTGCGATCTGTATGCGGCCCGAAGCCGGTTGCGATTTTGTTTTCATGGGAACAAAAATAGGGATTTCGCGGCACAAACCCTACCCGCCGCCTCATAGAACGCGAACGAACCGACGCCTCTTCCGTCCGCCGGTCGCATCGCCTGTGGCACAAAAATTGTTCCTGCCCAAGGAGGTTTTTATATCCACCTATTTCATTATTTACCCTTTTAAACCATCTTATTTATGAAAACCTTCTACATGTTACTGGCCACCGCAGCTCTCGGGCTCGGATCGCTCGGCGCCTGGGCCGACGATGCCTCTACCGCCGCCTCCAGCGAAAATCCGCAACGGCACCGCCACGACAAACGCAACACGGTATGGATCATCGGCGCCGATCCGCAAACGGACGACGTCTGGATGCTGAAAGGCCGGGCGATCGACATCTATGCCCAAACCGTCAAACCGGGGTTCCAACAATCGGGTGTCCCGAATTTCATCATCTCGGATCGGGCCAACAAGGCGGTGTTCGGGATCGGGGGCTTCGTCAGCTTCCGGACGACGTATGACTGGAGCAATGTGATCCAAAACAAGGACTTCGTGACATACGACATCCCGATGATCCAGACGCCGTCGAACAAACAGCGTTTCCGGATGGATGCCAGCACCTCGCGGCTCTTCTTCAAGACCATCGTACACACCAAGGCGCTGGGTAACATCGAGACCTACGTCGAAACGGACTTCCGCGGCGGAGACAACGTTCTTCGGTTGCGCGAGGCCTATGTGTCGTTCAAAGGCCTGACGTTCGGTCAGCGCACCACGACGTTCGTCGACCTGGACGCTGCGCCGACCACGATCGACTTCCAGGGGCCGAATGCCTATACGTACCAACGGAATCTGATGGTTCGCTACCACTTGCAGATCAGCCCGAACTGGGAATTCGCGGTAGCGGCCGAAATGCCGGGCGTGAGCGCCACGACTCCGGGCGAAGCGGCCTATATCGTACCTCAACGGGTTCCGGACTTCCCGGTCTACTTCCAGTACAACTGGGCGCAGGGGCGCAGCCACTTGCGTGCGTCGGGGATCATCCGTACGATGAACTACTACGACAATGTGAACCTGAGTACCATCACAAAGGTGGGCTGGGGGGCCATGCTGAGCGGTCGGGTCGCGCTGAGTCGTGCGGCGAACGTTTTCGGACAGGTGGTCTACGGCGAGGGGATCGAAAACTACATCCAGGACCTGAACGGCAACGGCTACGACTTGGTTTCGAATCCGCTGCGGAGCGGCCGTTTGCAGACTTTGCCGGCCATGGGCTGGTTGGCGGGTTTCCAGGTGAATTTCAGCCCGAGCTGGCAGATGAATGCAGCGTACAGTCAGGTAAGCGTATGGAACCGCAACAACTATTTTGCTCAGGCTCCGGACACTTATCGGTTGTCGCAATACATCGTGGGTAACTTGTTCTACCACATCACTCCGGCCTTCAGCGTCGGCGCGGAATACCTCTACGGCACGCGCAAGAATGCGGATCACGCTAAAGCGCATGCGAACCGGGCTCAAATGATGGTTCAGTTCAACTTCTAACGGAGAATTTCCATACCGTAAATCCGGCAACGGGGAGCTGCTTCGGCGTCTCCCCGTTTGTTTTTATCACGAACTCAACGATTATACGATTACGCATTGTGCAGAGGTTTGCGAAGTACTGCGACAAATAGTTGCCAATATTTCCATTCAACTATTGTAGGATTGGGAGGCTTATGTGGCCAGTGGCGTCGCGGTCGGGGTACAATTTCAATTCAACTATTGTAGGATTGGGAGACCTCTACGCGATTTTGATCACTGATGTGGCGAGATTTCAATTCAACTATTGTAGGATTGGGAGTCGGTCGTTGCCAAGTGGTGCAACGACGTTATCCAATTTCAATTCAACTATTGTAAGATTGGGAGGGCGATGTCCTGATCCCGGCCCAATACGCCTATTCATTTCAATTCAACTATTGTAAGATTGGGAGGGCGATGTCCTGATCCCGGCCCAATACGCCTATTCATTTCAATTCAACTATTGTAAGATTGGGAGTCCCGATCTCGAAAGCCTGACGCAAGGCCGCTTTCATTTCAATTCAACTATTGTAAGATTGGGAGGCCACCGGGATTTTTCGCCCGACCGCAACAACAAATTTCAATTCAACTATTGTAAGATTGGGAGCCTCCTCGAACGACTTTTTAACCAAGTCGACCATCATTTCAATTCAACTATTGTAAGATTGGGAGAAGCGCGGGAGGCCGTCGAGGCACGAATGATCCTATTTCAATTCAACTATTGTAAGATTGGGAGAAGCGCCGGTTCCGGGGTTTTGTCAACAGGGTTTTCATTTCAATTCAACTATTGTAAGATTGGGAGATTCGTCCTCACAGACAATTTCAAGCGGCGCCTTCATTTCAATTCAACTATTGTAAGATTGGGAGAAGTTCTGCCCCCGGCCCGACGATCTCCAACCGTTATTTCAATTCAACTATTGTAAGATTGGGAGAGTGATCCCGCCCGACAGAACTCTGTTTATGTCGAATTTCAATTCAACTATTGTAAGATTGGGAGCCGTGAAAAACGACAAATCAGCACACTAAAAATCAAACGATTAGAAGTGTAAAAAACATTTTTCTGACATCAGAAAGTTGTCGACCTCCAATCCCGCGAAAACATACGGAGATCGACAACTTTGATATTTATCTGATTTTCAATATATCAAAGAACCCGGCACCACACATCACACCGCCGCACAGCAGGTCACACAACACGAACGACAACTATAGGAAATTATCCACCGAAGCCCGCTCGCACCCTATGATCCGCTTGTCCAGCCACTCAAAATAATCAGACAACAAATAAAAACAAACCTACTTCTGATGCTCGTAGTCGAACGCCAGCATCCGTTCGGTCAGATCGCGTTCCGCAGCCGCCAGCGCGTCGGCACTCTCGATCGAGGTGGCGAAATAACCGGCTGCCGGCAACGTGACGAACACATCTGCTCCGGCCGAACCGTCCACGATCGGTTTCGCCTTCGGACGGTCTCCCCCGTCATCGATCAGTTTGGTGCGAATGGCACCGGCCAGCGTATTGGCATTGTCGCTGATCGCCACCGCCAGCGTCTCCATCAGGCTGAACGTCCGCGCCTGATTGGAGGTGATCCGCCAGTTCAACAAGGCATGCGCCAAGGCCGGAATCACCTCTTCGCGTTTCTCTTTCGGCAGAACCAGACAGTGTCCGAACCTATTCTCGCTCTCGATCCACCCCTCGTTTTTCAACGTCTCGATCATCTCCGGCGTCAGCTCCGGTTCGTGCGGGTTGGTCGATACGCAAAACAGCCGCCGTAAATCGATCGCCACGTCGAACACAAAGAGCCCGCTGGCCCGCCGGTTGTCAGGAATCCAATGACGACGGGGCAACGTCCGGCAATTCCCTTTCAACCATTCGTCGATCTGTTCCTCAGTCATCGGCTCCTTTTGGCCCTCCATCCGGACGATCACCGGGTGGTTTTCCGGCCGGTCGCTGCGGTCGAAAGTCAGATTTTCAGTCTCCATCTCCATCCCGCCCAACAGCGGATGCAGCGGCCGCATGGCCGAAATCGACAACGGACTGCGCCGCTTCACGGTATAGTTCTCCGACGCAGCCCGCATCCAGCCGCCGATCAGCTGATCGACGTAATGCGGATCGCACGGCGACCACGGTTCCTTGTTGGTCATCTTGCCGGCCTTATTGATCTCGTAGTTGAACGTGATGGGCGCCATCGGTGCATCCAGCGCATCGGTCAGCGCCTCCAGTACGGAACGTTTCACCTGTTGTCCGCTGGAGTAGGCCATCCGGCGTCCGAAAGTCGGATCATAATAAGACTTCTGACCGTCCTGCACACAGAAAACGGTATGGTCGGCATGGCGCAGCACGCGCAGGTAGATATACGGATTCATCGTTCTATGGGATTTTATTGGTTTCTCTTTTTTACAACACGACGTACTCGACCCGCAGCAGTCCGAGGAAATACGGCACATTATCGGAAGGCATATTCCCGTTGATCAGGGTGTAGACCTCGTATAATTTCGAATGCTCGCCCAGCACACCGACCACCGGCAGAATCGCATCATTAAACGCCGTCCGATGGCGGGCTTTCAGGAGATTCTCGATCTGATTTCCCCGATCGGTTTTTCCCTGCTTGCTTTCGAGCACATACGTATGTAATTCCACAGCGAGTTCACGGGCAACAGTCCGCAATTCTTCATTATTCAGCATAGCCAGTATCCAGGTTAAGTAGGTTTGAAAAGTGATCTTGTTCTGTTCGTCGTCCGGTTTGTATTTCAACGCCTTGCGCCCCTCCATAATCTCCCGCAGCCCCTTCGGCTCCATCGCCCGGATACCGATGCTCCCCTGCTGGCAGCACCGTTCGAACCCCCAGGCCGTTCCGAAGAGAGTTTTCGCCTTCCGGGCCGACTCGATACCGAACAAGCGAACGTACAAATCGATGGGCCGTACGATCTCTGGCAATTCGAACGGGATAAATCCGATCGTCTCGTTGGTCTGCCCCGATTTCCAGATGTATCCCATCAGCCGTTCCTGTGGAAAATGGCGAGCAATTTCCTGTAGAATATTCGCCCACCCCTCCGTTTCGAAGCCGACCGACACCCCTCCCGCCACCTTCTCGTGAGGCAGGAAATTATCGGTCGGATAGTCCGGATCGAAATCCTCGCTGAAGCGATGCCGCACCCAGCAGCCGTTCCACGTCAGGGCCTTGTTTCCCTCGGCCCGCGAGACACCGTTCAACAACTCCCGGTAATATTTCCACCCGTCGAAAACGGCGAGCAGAATCTCCGGCCGGTCGAACAGAATCGCCCAGCCGCCCGCCACACCGACACCCAGTGCCGCCCCGATCCACGAAAGGTAGTAATCCTCCGGCTCCAGCGGCAGCACCATATCGGTCACTTGTCCCGACGTCGTGCCCGTCACACTTTTTGCAGGAAAACCTAACGCAACACTAGCATCAGCCAATGTCCCTGCTTTAGCAATACCCACATGCAATTTTCGCAACTTTTCAATCCGTATTGCAATTGATGTAGGTTTTTCACCCTGCACAAACGGCGAATTGGTCGGCCACAACATATACTTCTCGTGGTCGAAAAACAACGGATGGAACACCTCCGTAAAAAAGCGTTCCGCGTTGTAGTCCGTCCCCTCGCGGGCGTTGTACGCCTCCAGAAAGAGGCCTCCTATATACGATGTTATCATAATCCGAAACTACAAAAAACGATTCGTCACATCCTCGAATTCCGGTCGGGCGAACTCAGGCAAAAAACCCGCCTCCGGCGAATAAGCCCGATCCGGAACCACATACGGCTCGCTGCCACACTCCGGCAAACGGTTCAGACCGCTATACCGCACCGTCCGCACGGAGACCGGAATCTCCATCGCCAGCCGCTCCGCCGCCGACGCCGTCCGATACCGCCCGACATCACCCTCGACGATGCAGGCCGCCGAATCGATATCCAACGCCTCCAACAAAGCCGACTTCGCCTGATGGATCAGACCGCCGATCCGCCACCGTCCGTCACGATAAGCGGCCAGAAGACCCAACTCCTCCGCCCGAGCCGGTATAGCCTCATAGAGCGCATCCAGCCTCCGCTGCACATCCCGCTCCCGAAAGAGGTCGCCGTCCGGCAACAGGTCGAAACTCCGCTCCAGCACCTCCGCATCATAAGGCGCCGCCTCCCGCACCCCGTCCGGAGGCGCCACCACATACACCGGCCGGAAATTCCCCCGCGTTTCAGGTGTCCGCCGCCGGTTGATGCGTCCGAAACGTTGCACCAGCGCATCCAGCGGTGCACACTCGGTGACCATCACATCGAAACTGATGTCCAGACTGACCTCCACCACCTGCGTGGCCACCACGACACAACCCTCGCCCGCCGGCAGCCGGTTCAGCTCCCCGACCAGCCTCTTTTCGAGTCCCGCCCGATCACCCCGTTTAAAGCGACTGTGAATCAACATCACCGGCACTTCCGTCCCATACTCCTCCGCCAGCCGGTCATAGAGTTCCTGCGCCCGCGCCACCCGGTTGCAGACCGCCAACACCTTTTCACCCCGCTCCACCGCCTCCCGCACCACCGACCCGGCCGCCTCCCAGTTCGTCAGTTTGTACACCCGATGACGGTCGAACGTATCCAACACCTCCGTCGGCAACCGCACCTCGCAAACCCGCTCCGGGCCGCCCAGCAGAGCCAGCATCCGGTCGTACAACGCCCTCGGCATCGTCGCCGTTCCCACATGCACCCGACACCCGACCGACAGCAACACCTCCGCGATCTTCAGCACAACCGCCTGAATCGTATCGCTATACGTATGAATTTCGTCCAGAATCACGTCGCATCCCTGCAAATCGGCCAGCATCGCCTCATACCCCTTTACTCCGAACGCTACGGCAGCCATCTGGTGCGGCGTCATCACTTTGACCGACGCCCCCGGATGCCGTTGCAGAATCCTTTCCTCCCATCTTCCGCCCTCGTTCCTCAGCATCGACGAGGCGTGCAACAGCCTTACATCCGCTCCTGTCCCCTCCAGATCGTGCCGAATCCGATCGTACATCGCATTGATCGAGGCCTGAAACGGCAGCGTGTAGAAAACCCGCCCGCGACACCGGCGCAACAGGAAATCGGTTTTGCCCGCCCCCGTCGGCGCCGTCACAATCGTGTGCGGCCTCGCATCCGCCGCATCCATCAGGGAGAGCGGATAAAGCTCGTGTCGCCGCGAAGCGTAATAACTCAGATCCGGCACCCGGAAAATCCGTTCGGCATCGATCCGATCCGCCGCCCCTCCCTCTGCCAACGCCGAAGCCATCCCGTCGGCAGCCATCAGAACACCTCGCCAGAGCGACCACTCTTTCCGCCGTATCCGCTCCCGACAATAAGCCACCGCCAACTCATATCCCGCCCAAGCCTGTTCCAACGAATACGGAGTCCGTGCCGCCTCCGGCCCGATCAGACCGACCTCGCGCATAATCCCGCACGCCTCCGCACACCAAGTGTCGAATCCGGCACTATGTATCTCGAACGATTTTTCATTGTCGTCCAAATCCAACAGCCCCAACTCCCGTACATCCTTCTTCGCCGATTTATGGTGCGCCGCCACCATCTCGACCACCGGGCCCCGCCACGCCTCGGGCAACAACAGCAGAAAGAACAGCGAAGCAATCTCATGCCGAAAAATCGTCCCCTCCGGCCTCGTTCCCCGCAGCCGCCGTTGGAACACCGGCGACACCTTTCCCACATCGTGTAGCAACGCTCCCGCCGCGGCCACCTCTTCATCCACACCAACCGCCGCAGCCACCCGACGGGCCCAAAAGGCCGTCTGTCGCAAATGATCGACCAGCGGCAACCCCTGCGCCTCGCCTACCCGAGGCGTTTTCGCCCAGATATGATCATATACACCCATCGCGTTGCACCGACCGCTAATCTGCGTCGTATTTCGGCATCTGTATCGGATTGCCGGCCACCTCCAGCCGGCCGTACATCATCTCGTGCGCCTCGCTGAAACGGTTGAACCCCACCGGAGAGACCCCTCGCTCCCCCTTTCGGCAGAAGCGCAGCTCGTAGCCCGGCAAAGCATCGAACTCCGCACTCGACATCAGCCCCACCTCTCGTTCCGGAAACAGGATATCTTCGTTCCGACAGAGACAAATATGCTGACTCGCCGCCCGTTCCGCCTCTTCGGCCGAAGCGAAAGCCAGCGTCAGAACCGGCGACAGCAATACACCCCGATTCAGGATCGACCGCGGCCGCGCCATCCGCTTCTGCTTCGGAAAGTGCTCCCACCCCCGCGGCTGCGTCTGCTCCTGCTGCACGCTGAAGCCCGCATAGGTCAGCTTATGACGCAAAATCGCACCGACCTCCAGCTTCTGCCGAATCCCCTCGACGATCGACGGCGTCAGAAACTGTAGGCTGTACGTTCTGGAGTCGCGCACCGCAAACCACGGCTTGATAAAACCGAACGTCCCCCGATAAGTCACCGTATAATACGACTGTTCCATAGCCATATATTTCGAAAAATCACATTCTACCGATAAATCCGAACCCCAACGATCCCTTTTCGCCCAACCCGCAATCGCCCGCCAGGTCGAGCAACTCCGGCGAACACCTCAACCGGAACGCATAGTTATACCCGACAACTCCCGTCTCCTGCGGCGTAAACCGTTTAATCGCAATCCTTTTCTTTCGCACCGCTCCGCACACCTCGAAATCGAAATCCATCGGCCCCTCGTAGTCCTTGCCGTAGAAAAAGCGGTATTTCTGACAGAGGTTATTCCGCAACGCCTCGGCCATCCCCTCTGCCTCCGGAGCGAGGTAGTCCGCCCGTCCCGTCTGCGGATTCTTCCGCGAGACGCACACCGGCGACAACGTACGGAACACCCCTTCGGCCCATCCCTCGTCGTTCACAGCCACCGTGTGAGAAAGCGGCGGCAGAATCGTCAGGTCGACTACTCGGAAAACGACGCTCGACACCCGGTCGCCCACCTCCAGCACCTGATCGGCAAAGGCCCCTTTTACGAAAGCTGCCGTACTGCGCTCCGGCAGAAAAGAGAGATAAAACGTCGCCCGGTCTCCCTCGATATGCAACCGATCCGCCTCCACCACGAACCGGGGAGTCCGGATATTCGAAAAGCAGAAGAGCTTCATCCGCTTGCCACCCCGCTCGTCGTCCGTGAAACCATTATCGTGCAACCAAGCCGCATACTCGGCATCGCACCGGCTCATACACCGGTAGACAGCCGCCGCCAGCTCATACTGATAATTGAGCGGCAACACCCGTCCCGACATCCGGTCTATCTGCAACTCTATCTTGAAACGCATAATCCGAAAGATTTACTCAAAAATACGTTTTTCAAACCGAAAAACAAAATCTATTTACGCCTCTTCTCCGTTTGGAGGATTACGACCACCACCGACCCGATAATCAGACTCAACCCCAGCGCACCTTTCCACCCGAACGGCTCCGAAAACCAGAAGACACCCACCAGGACAGCCACCAGCGGTTCCAGCGACCCCAGCACCGAAACGATCGTCGACCCCACCCGCTCCACCGCCATCACCAGCGTCAGGTCGGAAATCACCGTCGAAACCAGCGCCAGCACCAGCAGGTTGAACGCCGTCCGCCCGTCCCGCACCAGCTCGATTCCCGTCGTCATCTCGGCATGCGTAGCAAACATCAACGCCCCCGCCAACAGGATGTAGAAAGTCAGCGGAATCGGATCCATCCGTCCGATCCCCGACTTATTGACCCCGACAATATAGATCGAATAGGTCACCACCGTGAGCAGCACCGTCGCAATCCCCTCATAGCTGACCGCGCCGCCCGTCCAGTTGAGCAGCGCCACTCCGGCGATCGAGACCGCCGACGCTCCGAAAATCCAAATCGACTTCGGTTCGTGGTAAAAAGTCACCATAATGAGCGTCACCAGCACCGGATAGAGAAAATGGATCGTCGTCGCCACCCCGCTGGGAATCATGCTGTACGACTCCAACAGCCACATCGACGTGGCGGCATAGAACCACCCGAGCACCACCAGCTTCGTCCCCTGCCGGAAGTTGATCCGGAAACTCTTTCCCCGCATCGCTCCGATCAGACCGATCAAAATCGTCGCCAGCCCGAAACGGTAAAACAAAATCGACGGCCCGGACATCGTCCCCGCCGACAAGATCGGAACGGTGAACAACGGAATCAGTCCGAATGTGGCGGAAGAGATCAACGCATAAGCGATTCCCCGAGTCTTTCGTGCGGACTCCTGCCGCGGTGTAGCGACTGTCTTTTTCATAGCTCCCGCGAAGATACGGATAAATCCCGCCACCAGCGCCACTGGCCGCTGCCGAATTCCCCCCATTCGACCAGCGTCGATTTTCACATCTGCTCCGAAATCGACATCTTTGCACCGAACGAACTCTCCCTGCACTGCCCATGAAACACCTGCTCTTCTCGGAACACCAGAAGATGGCCGAACTGATCCACACCAACTACCGACTGCTGTTCGTGCTGCCTCGGTTCGGCATCCGGCTCGGTTTCGGCGAAAAAAGCGTCGGCGACATCTGCCGCGCGCACGACCTCTCGACCAGCCTTTTTCTGCTGGTGTGCCACATCTACACCTTCCACGACTTCCTGCCCTCGCCCGACCAGCTTGATTCATTCACAGCCGAAGAGTTGACCTGCTACCTGCACCGGTCGCACACCGACTACCTCGACAACCAGATACCCGAAATCCGGCAGCAGGTGCTCGCCCTCGCCGCCGGCTGCGAAGCCCGGAACGGACGGATTCTGGAACGCTTCTTCGACGACTACAGCCGCGAGGTCATCAGCCACTTCAACTACGAAGAGACCGTCGTCTTCCCCTATATCCACAACCTGTCGGAGGGGCGCCTCTCCGACGAAGGCTACTCCATCGGCCAGTTCGAGGAGAACCACAGCAACATCGAAGAGAAACTGGGCGACCTGAAAAACATCCTCATCAAATACCTGCCCGACAGCCTGCCCGAAGCGTCGCGCAACCGGCTGCTGCTCGACCTTTTCCTGCTGGAAGACGACCTGAGCAAACACTCCCTGATCGAGGATCGCATCCTGGTACCCCTGGTCGAACAATTGGAGGAGAAGACGCGATGAACGACCGACCGAACAAAAAAATCCGGCTCGCCATCGTCGAGCCTTCGCCCCTGCTCGCCGCCGGATTGCAGTCCGTGCTGACCGGTGCCGGCGGCGAGTTTGACCTCTGCGGCCTTTTCGACGAGCTCGACCCGCTGCTTGAACGCGCTCCGATCGTGCGACCCGACCTGGTGCTGATCGACCCCGCCGTGATCGACTTTCGAAAACGGAACACCCTCCACGGCCTATTCGACCGCCTGCCCGAAACGGCTTGGGTAGCCGTCGTTTACGGCTTTATCGAGCCGGAGACACTGAAGCAGTACCACGGCGCCGTGCACATCTACGACGACCGACCGAAAATCGTCCGCAAGCTGCGCCGGGCCATCGAAGAACGGGCCCGGGAGAGCGACAACGCGACCGGAGAGAACTACGAACTGACCGACCGCGAGAGCGAGATCCTCGTCTCCGTGGCCAAAGGGATGACCAACAAAGAGATCGCCGACGCGCACCACATCTCGGTACACACCGTCATCTCGCACCGCAAGAACATCAGCCGGAAGACCGGCATCAAAACCGTCTCGGGGCTGACGGTTTACGCCCTGCTGAACAACCTGTTAGACCAGTCGGAGGTCGAATAATCACTCCTCGTCCCACTACCAAAATCGGGGATATCCTCTCCGTTTTTTCCTCACATTTGGGGATTTCCGCCCCGCCCGGATTCGCTGACCTTTGCGATGTAAAAATCACGCAAAGATGTCAGCGAATTTATTTTGTAAGCCAACTAAATAAATGCCCGAGAGCCCCTGTCCCATCCGGAAGCCATGCCGGAAACGGACAGGAGCTCTTTTTCATCTCTGCCTTCCCAATCGATTCACAACAAAAAAATATACCATGAAAAAACGTTCACTCTTTTTCCCGACCCTTCTGTGCGCCACGCTGACCTTCACTGCCTGCAAAGACGACAAAGGAGTCCCCCCTCCGCCCGCCAGCGGCACATTCACCGTACGCGCTCCCGTTTTCGACCGTTGGACCTACTTCTCGTTCGAACAAAGCGACACCATTCAGACCGACGGCAGCTATACCGCCCTCGCCGACAGCCGTTCGTGGGATCTCGCTTTCCACCGAGGCGACATCCGCACCAACGGCGGAGCCTCGGGTCCCGGCCGGGGAGGAGCTTTCAAAACCGAAGCGGTCGAAATGAGCGCCGTGACCGAAAATCCCGCCGAAGTCACCTACACACCCGACGTCCGGGCCGAGATCACATTCCCGACCATGCGCGAAACCGCCGACCAGTCCCGCAACGAAGTACTCGCCGACTGGTATACCAGCTCCGGCATGCCGCCGACCTACGTCGTACACCCCGACATCTACCTGATTCGCACGGCCGAAGGCAAATACGCCAAAGTAAAATTTCTGGATTACACCAATGATCTGGGCGCCGGCGGCTATATCACCTTCACCTACGAATATCCTGTCGAATAATCCCACACCATGCGACATATCCTACTGGCGGTCGGCAGCCTGGCTCTGCTGGGCCGTCCTGCCCTATCTGCCAAAGAGAAAACCCCTCCCGGAGGAGCCGACGATCCGCTCTACGATCTGAAATCGGAAGAGATCGTGGTGACCGCCACCCGCACCCCGAAGCTGCTCAAGGACGCTCCGGTCATCACCCGCGTGATCCGCTCCGAAGAGATCCGGAAAACCGACGCCACCACCGTCAAAGACCTGCTGGAGCTGGTCATGCCGGGCATCGAATTCACCAGCCACGGCGGCACCGCCAACATCAATCTCGCGGGCATGGGCGCCAACTACGTGCTCTTCCTGATCGACGGCGAACGGATCGCCGGCGAAGCCCGCGACAACATCGACTACGACCGGCTGAACGTAGCGAACATCGAGCGGATCGAAGTAGTCAAGGGAGCCGCCTCGGCCCTCTACGGCTCGAACGCCATCGGCGGCGTGGTAAACATCATCACCAAGAAAGCCACCAAGCCCTGGCAGCTGAATCTGAACGGCCGATACGGAAGCCTGAACGAACAGCGCTACGGCGGTTCACTGGGTTTCAACACCCGCCGGTTCAACAGCTTCACGACGGGAACCTACAAACACCGGAACAGCTATTCGATGACCGACAGCAAAGTCTCCTACATCGAATACCCCGACGGCACGCAGCAGCCGACCGACGAGCTTCCGACCACGACCCGCATCTACGGATACAGCGACTGGGACATCGACCAGAAATTCGTCATCCGACCGGTCGATCCGCTCACCATGACCCTCGCCGGCACCTACTACAACCACGAACAATACTCCAGCGACAAAGTCCACGACCTGTTCCGCGGCTACACCGGCCGGATCCATCTGAACTACGCCGTCAATGAGCGACAGAACATCGAGGCGAGCTACAAATTCGACGAATACGACAAGTTCGACTACTACCTGCGGCTGGACGAGAAAGACAAAAATTACGTCAACATACAACATACGGCCCGGCTCCAATACAACAACACCTTCCGCAAAGCCGGGACACTGACCGTCGGCGCCGAATTTTTCGGCGACAAACTGGACACCTACCAGTTCAAGGGCGACGAACCGGAACACTCGACCGAGACCTACGTCGCTTTCGCCCAGCACGACGTGAATCTTCTGCCGCAGCTCAATCTCGTCTACGGCGCCCGCATAGACTACCATTCGACCTACGGCGCGCATCTCACCCCGAAGGCATCGCTGATGTACAAACTTCGTCCCGTGACCCTTCGGGCCTCTTACGGCGAAGGCTTCAAATCGCCCACTCTGAAAGAGCTCTACACCGACTGGAGCCACCAGGGGATGTTCCAGCTGATCGGTAATCCCGACCTCGTGCCGGAAAAGAGCCGGAACATCTCGTTGTCGGCCGAATACACCCGGAAACGTTTCTCCGCCTCCGTGATCGGCTACTACAACCGCATCCGGGACAAAATCTCGACCGTATGGAACAACGCCGGCGACTCGTCGTTCTACGCCAACATCGGGCACGCCGAAGTGTGGGGCATCGACGCCCACGTATCGGTCAAACTGCCCCACGGCTTCGGCCTCACCGCCTCCTACGCCTACGTGCACGACTCCCAGCCGGTGGATGGGGTGAACACTTCGACCACCCGGCCCCACTCGGCCACCCTTCGGTTCGAATACGGTCTGAAACGCAAAAACTACGGCTTAGACGTGCACCTGACCGGTCGCATCCTGAGCGCCGTGACCACGCACACCTTCGACGACGCCTACGTGAACCCGGACGGCACGACGGGAGCCCTCTACCGACAACGCTACCCGGCCTACACCATGTGGAAGCTGGTCGTGACCCAACGGCTCCGCAACGCCGTAAGCCTCAGTCTCGGCGCCGACAACCTGTTCGACTACCGGCCCGACGTCCACAGTTTCAACACCTCCGTCTCGCCGGGAATCACCTTTTTTGCCGGTCTCTCGCTCGACATCGAACAACTCGCCCGAAAAAAACACTAACCTATGAACCGCAAAAAGATACTGCTGCTCGGCTTCGTTCTCCTCGCACTCGCGGGCGTCGGCTACGCTCTCCTGAGACCGACCCGGGTGGCGCTGGTCAATTTCCCGCGCTACCAGACGGCCCGCATGGCCCAATCGTTGGATAACCGCTCGATCAAACTCTTCTCGGTGGAACTGGAAGAGTTCGAGACCTTGAAAAACTACGACGCCGTGCTGATCTTCGGCATGGGCATCCGGATGACCGACGACCACCGGGCCCTGCTCGAAAAGCTCAAGGCCAAAGGAACACCGATCTACTCTACCTCGGTGACCGACCCCGTGAACCGCATCACGAGCCTCGACTCCGTCCGACAGTCCACCGTGAAAGCCTACCTAGACAACGGCGGCACACGGAACTACCGCAGCCTGTTCAACTACATCCGCCGCGAGCTGAAGGGCCGGAAGCTCTTTACCGGCCCCGTCGAACCGCCCGTGGCGATCAGCAGCGACGTCCTGTTCCATCTGGACGACGAACAGACCTTCTCCACTGTCGACGAGTTCGACACCTATTACACCGCTCAGGGTTTCCGCCGCCCGAACGGCCCGAAAGTGACTCTGCTGGTCGGCATGGCCGGGCCGTTCGACACCAACAAAGAGCACCTCGACTCACTGATTACGGCACTCGAACGGCGCGGCATGAACGTCTATCCGATTTCGAGCTTCGGCCGCCGGCTGGAGCTGTTGCAGGAGATCGGGCCCGACGCCGTCGTCTACCTGCCCCACGGCCGTCTGGCGATGGGACAGGGCGAACGGGCCGTCGAGTGGCTCCGGGAACGGAACATTCCGCTCTTCTGCCCCCTCACCCTCAACGACATCTACGACCGCTGGATGGAAGACCGGCAGGGAATGGTAGGCGGTTTCCTGAGCCAGAGCATCGTCATGCCCGAACTCGACGGCGGCATTGTTCCGATGGCCCTCAACGCCCAATTCATCGACAACGAGGGACTCTACCTTTTCAAATCCATACCCGGCCGGACAGAACAATTCGCCGCCACCGTCGCGAACTACCTGAAACTCCGCACGAAGCCCAACAAGGATAAAAAAGTAGCCGTCTACTACTTCAAAGGCCCCGGCAGCCACTCGCTGGTCGCCTCGGGACTCGAGGTACTGCCCTCGCTGTACAACTTTCTGAAGAAACTGCAAAGCGAGGGGTACGACCTGAGCGGCCTGCCCGCTTCGGAAAAGGAATTCGAGAAACTGGTGATGGAGCACGGCCCGGTCTTCAACAGCTATGCCGAAGGGAATATCGAGCGTTATTTGCACTCCGGTCATCCCGAACTGATTCCGTCCGCCGACTATAACAGCTGGCTGCGCCGGACATTGCGACCAGAACAGTACGCCGAGCTGACCTCCAAACACGGCACGGCTCCAGGCGCCTTCTACACCGCCGGCGACAGCATCGCCGTGACCCGGATACGGTTCGGAAACATCGTCCTGCTGCCCCAGCCGATCCAAAGCACCGGCGAGAACACCTTCGCCGCCGTTCACGGCGACAACCCGATCCCGCCCCACCACTACCTGGCCTCGTACCTCTGGACACGCTACGGTTTCGAGGCCGACGCCCTGATCCACTTCGGCACGCACGGCTCACTGGAGTTCATTCCCGGCAAACAGGTCGCCCTCTCGACCGCCGACTGGAGCGACCGATTGGTAGGCGACCTGCCCCACCTCTATCTCTACACGATCAGCGATGTCGGCGAGGGCATCATCGCCAAACGGCGCACCTATGCCGCCACCGTATCGCACCTGACCCCGCCTTTTATCGAAACCGCCCTGCGCAGCACGGTGGAGACGTTGTCGGAACGCATCCGAAACTACCTCGCCCAAGAGGAGTCCCAACGGACGCCGCACGAAAACCTCTCCATCAAGCAATTGACCCTGCAAATGGGGCTCCATCGCGATCTGAAATTAGACAGCGTGCCGAATCGGCCCTACACGGACGAAGAGATCGAACGGATCGAAAATTTCGCCGAAGAGCTCTGCTCCGAGAAGATCGCCGGCGGAATGTACACCCTCGGCGCGGCGTTCACCCCGGAAAAGATCCGCTCATCGGTCGAACTGCTCGCCACCGACCCGATCGCCTACGGACTGGCCGCACTCGACAAGGCAACGGGTAAAGTCACGCAGAAGCAGATCGACCGGGCAGCATTTTTCAACCGCCGCTACCGGACTCCCGCCCGTCAGACGGTCGAACGCCTGCTGACCCAGCCCGCATGGACGACGGAAGCCGCCCTGACTTCGCTGGGCATCTCGCCCAAACAGCTGGCCCGGGCCCGACAGATTCAGACCCTGTTGCAGCCCCAAAACCGCCTGGCCATGCTTCGCGCCAGACCCGCCGCTCCATCCGCCATGCCGACCGACACCCTATCGGCTGCCGAAAAAGCATGGGCCGAAGCCCTGACCCAGATCGCCGACGCGGTAACGAACGTGCGCAACTACCGTTCCGCCCTGGAAAAGAGCCCGAACGCCGAACTGACATCGCTCGTCCGAGCCCTGAACGGCGGCTACCTCGCCCCGACGCCGGGAGGCGACTACATCGCCAACCCGAACACCCTGCCCACCGGGCGCAACCTCTACTCCATCAACGCCGAGGCGACTCCCTCGTCCGACGCCTGGGCCAAAGGCGTCGCGATGGGGGAACAGATGCTGGCCGACTACCTGAAAAACCACGGCGGCAACTATCCGCAGAAAGTGAGCTTCACCCTCTGGTCGGGCGCCTTCATCGAAAGCGAAGGAGCCACCATCGCCCAGATTCTGTGGCTGCTCGGCGTAGAGCCCCTCCGCGACCAGTTCGGCCGCGTGATGGACATCCGTCCGGTTCCGGCCTCCGAGCTGAACCGCCCGCGGATCGACGTGGTAGTACAGACCTCCGGCCAGCTGCGCGACTTAGCCGCTTCCCGGTTAGCCCTGATCCAGAAAGCGGTCGACTTGACAGCCGCCCTCGAAGACGGAGAAAACTACGTCGCCCAGGGACGTTTGGCTGCCGAAAAAGTGCTGCTCGAAAAAGGTTTTTCACCGAAAGCGGCCCGCGAACTCTCGACCCGCCGGATTTTCGGCGGCCTGAACGGCATGACCGGCACCGGCATCACCGGCATGGTCGAAAGCGGCGACCGCTGGGAAAAAGAGAGCGAGATCTCCGAAGTCTACCTCAACAACATGGGCGCCGTCTACGGCAGTTCCGAAACGTGGGGCGACTTCCGGGCCGGCGTCTTCGAAGCCGCCCTGCAGAACACCGATGCCGTCGTACAGCCGCGGCAAAGCAATACCTGGGGCGCGCTGAGCCTCGACCACGTGTATGAATTCATGGGCGGCCTGAACCTGACCGTCCGGAACGTGACGGGGCGCGATCCCGACACCTATTTCAACGACCTGCGCAACCGCCACCACGCCCGCGTGCAGGAGCTCAAAGCCGCCATCGGCGTCGAAACGCGCACCACCCTCTTCAATCCGGTCTATATCCGCGAACAGATGCAGGGAGGCGCCTCTTCGGCCGAACGGTTGACCGAAGTCGTGCGGAACACCTACGGATGGAACGTCATGAAACCGGCAGCCATCGACCGGGAGATCTGGGACGGCATCTATCATATTTATGTCGCCGACCACCTGCATTTAGGCACTCAAGCCTTTTTCGAACGCGAAAACCCCGCCGCCCTGCAAGAGATGACAGCCGTCATGCTGGAGACCGCCCGCAAAGGCTACTGGCAGGCGACATCGGAACAGCTGAAGAGCCTCGCCGAACTACACAGCGGGCTGGTGACCCGTCACGGAGCGGCATGCAGCAGCTTCACCTGCGACAACGCCAAACTGCGCGACTTCATCGGTCGGCAACTGACTCCCGAACAGGCCGAAACCTACCGGACATCCGTCGACCGGGCCCTTTCCGCCGCCCCGTCGGAGGGCACGGAACAGCAGGGAACGGTGCTCGAAAAAGAGACCTTGAACCGCGCTGCCGACACCCGCCGACCCTTCGGCAGCCTGGGTATCGCCCTGGGAGCCTTCGGCCTGATCTGCGCCGCCGCAGGCGGCATCCGAATCATCCGCAAGCTGCGTAAAAGAAAGGCATAACCCCGACTATGGAAAGCGTTCTACTCCTTCTGACCCTGCTGGCGCTCGTCAAAGCGACCCTGAGCGGCAGCCTGCTCCCTCGGCGATGGCAACGCCTGACATTCGGAGCGCTGTATGCCGCCAGCCTCTGGGTTTTCCGCCCCTACGCGCTGGAATTCAACAAACTGCAAGTCGAATCCGCCCTGTCGGAGCCGCAGGCCCTGACGAATCTGTCGCTCGTCGTGATGCTCGACCTGCTCGTCACCTGCGCCGCCTGTCGGGCCTGCCTCGCTCCGCAACGCGCCCTCCGGCGGCTCCGCTATCTGCCCTCGCTGCTGCTCTTCCCCGCGCTGTTTTACGTACAGGTCGATCTCTTCTTCACCTGCACCGGTCAGGCGTTCACCACCCTGACCCTGTGGCTCTCGATCGGGATTTTCGTACTGCTGAGCGGCGGCGGATACCTATGGCGGAGGTGGTTTCCGTCCGACGAGAGTCGCATCGAGCCGACCCTCCTGTGCGGAGTGCTGATCTTCGCCCTGACCGTCTGCTGCACCGTCTTCCACCCGTCGGCCACCGTGGTCAGCCACAGCACACCGATCGACTGGCGCGGCACGGGGCTGGCCCTCTCGGTCACAACCCTACTCCTCGCAGCGGGATATCTTGCACCCCGCTTTCTGAAAAAGCTGAAAAAACAACACAACTAATAAATATGGAATACGTTTCAAACCTCCTCTTCTGGATATCAAACGGCCTGCTGGTACCCGTTATCGTCGGCCTGCTTCTCGTCTTCGTCCAGGCGATTTTCCGACTGGGCGGCTTTTATAACCGATACCAGCAACGCCGCCAAGCCAGTCGGACGATCCGCCCCCGACTCGACAGCCTCGACAGCGCCGACCTTCCCGCTTTCGGCGAACTGCTCGCCGCCCAGCCGACATCGGACTTTACCCGTGCCGCCCGCCGACTGATCGACGGCAACGGCTCCGAAGCCGCCAACCACCGCATCGTTTCGGACTACGAGATCGCCGCCGACCGGACACTGGGACGCGCCCGGCTGCTGACCAAATTCGGTCCCATTCTGGGCCTGATGGGCACCCTGATTCCGATGGGGCCCGCCCTGACCGGACTCTCGACCGGCGACGTCGCCACCATGGCCTACAACATGCAAGTCGCCTTCGCCACCACTGTCATCGGCCTCTTCGCCGGCGCCGTCGGCTTCGTCCTGCTCCAGATCGAACAACGCTGGACTGCCCGCGACCTCGCCTCGCTGGACTACCTCTCGGCCCTCGCGCTCGAACGGCGCCGCCCGGACGCGAACGCCCACCCCAACACCCCGCAAGCATGAAACGCAGAAAAATCCTGAACACGGGCGAAGACCACGACCCGGTCGCGCTGCTCTCGAACCTCTTCGACGTAGCGATGGTCTTCGCCGTCGCCCTGATGGTCGCCCTGGTGACCCGCTTCAACATGACCGAACTCTTCTCGCAGGAGGACTATACGATGGTCAAAAATCCCGGCACCCCCGAAATGGAGATCATCGCCAAAGAGGGTCAGACCATTACGCGCTACAAACCCTCCGAATCGCAGACGAGTTCGGGCCCCAAAGGACGCAAAGTGGGCGTCGCCTACGAATTGGAGAGCGGCGAGATCATTTACGTACCCGAATAGCTCCGATTTTTCGTCTATCTTTGTCCGACATCCGCCGGTCGCGAACGACATGAAAATTCTGGTGCTCGACAACTACGACTCCTTTACCTACAACCTCGTCCAACTGCTCCGCGAGGCCGGGGCCGACCGGATCAACGTGCGTCTCAACGATCGGATCCCGCTGGAGGAGGCGGAGTCCTACGACAAAATCGTGCTCTCGCCGGGCCCGGGAGTGCCTTCGGACGCAGGCCTCCTCCTGCCCCTGATCCAGCGATACGCCCCTGCCAAAAGCATCCTCGGCATCTGCCTCGGCGAACAGGCCATCGCCGAGTGCTTCGGCGCCCGGCTGGCCAATCTGCCGCAGGTCTGTCACGGCATCGCCAGCCGGATCGAAATCGTCGAACCCGACCCGCTGTTCGCCGGCCTCCCGGCCCGACCGGAGGTAGGACGCTACCACTCGTGGGTCGTCGATCGGCACGGATTTCCGGACGATACCCTGAAAGTGACCGCCGTGGATGCCGACGGAGCGATCATGGCCCTCGCCCATCGTCGCTACGATGTGCGCGGCGTGCAGTTCCACCCCGAATCGATCCTCACGCCGGAGGGGGGACGCATGATCGCCAACTGGCTCCGATACGACCCGAAAGGCTGAAACCGGCCGCAACGGTTTTACAACGGTAATCCGTCAATCACAAAAAGGACGGCCCGAAAGTGAATTTTATATAAAAACAGCCAGTAATTTATCAATCAGGAATTTATCGGAATCACTAAAATAATCACTTTATCTTTTTCTCGCTTATACCATCTTGCCATTCCGGCTTCTTCTCCCTGATCTTCCGTCTCGACCCATTTCTTACCCATTTATTCCGAGAGGCAACGCAACTGAAGACCGTAGGCCCGGTAGTTTGTGCTATTGGGAAGAAGTATCGATGCGTTGAAACTTAAATGAAAACTCTTGCTTTCGCCGACTATGGTCGCCCAACTGTGGCCATTGCTACCCACGCTCCATAATCCACCTGAGGTATGTGCGCGGTAGCCCGGGGAGCGCCCGTTTATTCCGAGAGGCAACGCAACTGAAGACCGTAGGCACGATGGTCAAAGAAACTGGTGTAAAGGCTCTGTGTACTGAGATTCAGATGCAAGCCCCGGTAGTGATTGTTCGAAGTATAGGAGGTAGCCGATAAGCTGTAACCGTTATCGCCGGCATGCATCACTTCCCCCAGCCGTCCGTGGTAACCCGCGTCGCGGAAGCCCGGGGCGGAGCATTTGCCCCCATTTATTCCGAGAGGCAACGCAACTGGAAACCGTCGGCACTGTGGTATGAGTGGCCGGGTTGAGAGGCATTCATCATGAAGCGCAGGTATAAACCCGATTGTTGGTTCGTCGAGGCAGAGTAGCTGTATCCGCCGTTTCCGGTGTGCCATAAGAAGCCCTCCTCGCCGCCGCGGAGGCCCGGGGCGGAGCATTTGCCCCATTTATTCCGAGAGGCAACGCAACTGAAAACCGTAGCCGTGACCGAGTGTAAAGGCGGGCTGAGTCGCATTCATCACGAAACGCAGATAGACGCCGTTCGTTCCGTTGGTCGACGCCGACCAGACGGAACCTTCGCTGCCGACATTGTGTAGCGCGCCCGAGGTGTCAAAGCGGAAGCCCGGCGCCCCGTTTATTCCGAGAGGCAACGCAACAGAAAACCGTAGCCACGGTAATTCGCGTTGCTGGGATAGAGCCATGATACGTGGAAATTCAAGTTCATGCCTTGGGTGCCACTGGGCACCGATGCAGACCAGACCGTACCCTCGCCGCCGACGTTCCCTGCTACACCCTCATAGACCGTGCGGCCGTAGTCGCGGTAGCCCGGGGCGGCGCCGCTCGGCACGTGAACCGCCCACCACTGCCCACTGACCGCCTCTACTCTAAATTGCCCCCGCGAACCCCGCATCGCAACCGCAATTTAGGTTGGGACAACTCCGAAAATAGAGCTATCTTTGTGAACCGGACGGACGCCGTGTGCCGTCCCCCTCTTTCTTTAACCGCAGACCATGGCTCAACAAGCCTCGCCGCTCCTCTTAGGGACCGAAAAAATATCCACCCTCCTGCTGCGCTATGCCATCCCGGCGATCATCGCCATGACGGCAGCATCGCTGTACAACCTGATGGACAGCATCTTCATCGGGCACGGAGTGGGGCCGCTGGCCTTGTCGGGATTGGGGATCACCATGCCGCTGATGAACCTCGGCGCAGCTTTCGGCTCGTTAGTGGGAATCGGGGCCTCGACCCAGCTCTCCATCAAGATGGGACAGGACGACCGCGACAGCGCTTTGCTGATTCTCGGCAACGTCATCATCCTCAACACCGTTATCGGAATCGCCTACTCGGCGATCGGACTGCCTTTTCTGGACTCGATACTCTACTTTTTCGGCGCCAGCGACAACACGATCGGATTCGCGCGGAGCTACATGTTCATCATTCTGGCGGGAAACGTCATCACCCACGTCTACCTCGGGCTGAACGACATGCTTCGGGCCTCGGGCTATCCGGGACGAGCCATGGCAATTATGCTCACAGCCGTGATTCTCAACGGGATACTCAACGCCATCTTCATCTTCGGTTTCGGTTGGGGGATCGCCGGAGCGGCCTGGGCGACGATCATCGCACAGGCGGTGGCCATGGGGCTCGAATTGAACCACTTCCTGAACAAGAAGAGCTTCATCCACTTCACCCGCGCCACGATCCGGCTCAAACGAACCATCGTCAAAGGAATCCTGTCGATCGGGATGGCCCCTTTCCTGATGTACGTCTGCTCCAGCGTGATCGTCATCCTGATCAACAAATCGCTGCTCCACCACGGCGGCGACCTCTACATCGGAGCCTACAGCAACGTGAACCGCATCGCCATGCTCTTCGTGATGATCGTCATGGGACTCAATCAGGGGATGCAGCCGATCGTCGGTTACAACTTCGGCGCGCGGAAGTTCGACCGCGTGACCCGTACCTTCAAATACGTCGTCTACTGCGCCGTAGCCGTCACCACCACCGGCTTTCTGATCTGCCAGCTCTTTCCGCGGCACATCACCATGCTCTTCACGGACGACCCGGAACTGCTCGCCATTTCGAGCCACGGTCTACGGATCGTTCTCGCCATGTTCCCCATCGTCGGATTCCAGATGGTGACCTCCAACTTCTTCCAGTCGATCGGGATGGCGCCCAAAGCGATTTTCCTCTCCCTCACCCGGCAAATGCTCTTTCTCGTACCGTTTCTGTTGGTGTTGCCGAACTTTTTCGGCGCGAACGGCGTCTGGATGAGCATGCCGCTGGCCGACTGCGCCGCCACTACGCTGGCCGCGATTCTACTCTGGAAACAGTTCCGGAAATTCCGCCGGATACAACCACAACAGAGCTCATCTGCGATCACTGAATAACAACTACTTAGAACCATTCGTTCGCCATGGAAACACCCCGCTTCGTCATCACCATCGGCCGCCAGTTCGGCAGCGGCGGCCGCGAACTGGGCCGCCGGCTCGCCGACCTCTTCCAAATCCCCTACTACGACAAGGAACTGATCGCCGAAGCCTCCAAAGAGAGCGGCCTCGACCCGGAATGTTTCGAAAAAGCGGACGAACAGGCGCCGAGCACCCTGATGCACGCCCTGGCCACCAGCCTCATGATGGGAGGCGGAGCGATGCGCAGTCAGGGGAACGCCCTGGCCGGCGAGAACATCTTCAAATTCCAGTCCGACGTGATCCACGAAGTGGCCCGAATGGGGTCGTGCGTCATCGTAGGACGCTGCGCCGACTACATCCTGCGCAACGAGCCGCTCTGCATCAGCACCTTCATCTACGCCTCGGAAGCCGACCGCATCGCGCGCATCATGCGCTGCCACGGCGCACAGAGCCCGAAAGAGGCCATCGACATGATGCGGAAAATCGACAAAAAGCGCGCCGCCTACTACGACTTCTACACCGACAAATCGTGGGGCGCCGCGACCTCCTACGACCTTTGTATAGACTCTTCGGTTTTGGGAATCGACCGAACGGCAGAACTCTTGCGCAGCTATACCGAACAGCGCATCGCTACCGCCGCCGCTCAGTCGGGACAGCCGACACAGGAGCCGGTACGCTGACCGGCGGCTCCCACTCCACCGTCTCCCCGCGCAGCGGCCTCCAATCTTCGTCCACCTCGGGCAGCCCCTCCACCCGGGCCGACCGATTCGCCGAGAGCGGCAGGCACTCCATCTCCCACGGCAACCGATACTGCGCCCCGTTCGCGCCCAGCCGGTCGCGCAACTCGCGACACAGCCGGTAACGCGTCATATTGTGCGTCAGGTATCCCAACTTCAACACCTCGCCCATCCGCGGAATCATCTTCAGCTTCATCTTATAGCACTTATAGTGCGTCATATAGCCCAGATAGGAGTTCATCGCCGCCTGCATATAGACCAGAAACGTCCGCGACGGCCTCGGGTGCGTCCGGATATAGGCATTCATCGACATCAGCAACGCACTGAAATGGTTGCGCGTCCGATTGACCATGTAGCGCCGATAAGGCTTCACCACCGCCCCGAGAAAAGTCACCCCCTTCGAAATCTCCTGCAAATAGATCTTCTTCGGATGCAGCGTCAGCCCCAGATGCTCCTTCAGGTAGGCATCGATCTCGCGGATATGCCGTTTCAGCAACTCCTTGTCCCGATGGATGATATAAAAATCGTCCACATACCGCCCGTAGTGCCGATGTCCCAGCCGACGCTTGATAAAGTGGTCGAAATCGTTCAGGTAGATATTGCTGAACAGCTGCGACGTCAGGTTCCCGATCGGCAGCCCGCACCCCTTGGGCGACGTGAAGAGACTTTTGCTCCGCGGCAGGTCGGCCCACTTCGACCGGCTCCCCCGAATGATGCAATTCTCGGTCGGATCATTGAAGACCACCTCGCGCAACAGAAAGAAAATCAGATCGTAATCCAGCAACTCGTTCCACGGCTTCCCCTTGTGCGACCTCCTCGGCCCCATCTTCCTCATCACCCGCTCGATAATCTCAAACATAATCCTCCGGTCGATATTCATAAAATAGCCCTGAATATCGAGCTTCAACACATAGCACCTCTCGCGATAATTGTCCGAACACGACCGGATGTGATGCTCCAGCCGCTGAATACCGTAGAGCGTCCCCTTGTTTTTCAGACAGGAATAGCTGTCGGCGATAAACGTCCGTTCAAACATCGGCGAGATGTAGTTATATAACAGATGGTGCACGACCCGGTCGCGAAAATCGGCCGCGAATATCTCCCGTTTGACCGGATGCTCCACCATGAAACAGACGCTCGGCCCCACCCGATACTCCCGGCTGTGAATCTGGTTGTAAAGTTCGATCAGATTGCTCTCCAGATCCATCTCGAACCGCAACTGATTGCGTGTATTCCGTTTGTGTTTCCGCGCATCGAAGTAGGCCCGGAAGAGGTCTTCGAGCAACGTGTCCGGCTGTTCGCCGACTGGATTCTTTTCTTTATTTTCTTCCATAATTATTTTATTCGAACGCTATTATTCCCGCTTATCGCCGGATCCGCTGCATCGCAAAAAGAAGAAACAGGGAGGGCGATAAATGCTGAGAGGCAACGCAACGGAAAGCCGTTGGCACGGTTGTTCGAGTTACCGGGCTGAGCCGCATTCACGACGAAGCGCAAATAGACGCCGTTCGTCCCGTTAGTCGCAGCCGACCAGACGGAACCCTCGTTGCCGACGTTGTTCAGCACGCCCGAGGTGTTGTTGCGGAAGCCCGGGGCCTCATCCGTGTTGGCAGTCGCTCGAGTGATACGCCTCCGAGTCGCCGGCGAGGCGAAAGTCGGAGGATACCTGACAATCTATAGCTGACCGGTCGGTCAGCGGACTGCTGAATTTATCGTTCACTCTGCCGGCCACTCTTGACGACCGACACTCCGGCATCCCTGTTTCCCTTCTGTTTATTCCGAGAGGCAACGCAACTGAAAGCCGTAGGCGCGATTGCCCGCGTGACTTGGGGTGAGACCTGTCACGTAGAAACGCAACTTTTGGCTATTAGCACCGCTGATCGTAGAAGACCAGCTGTACCCGTAGTTACCGATGTCCGTCAGATCGCCCAATCGCCCATAATAGCCCGCGTCACGGTAGCCCGGGGCGGCGCCGCTCTCCTCCCCGTTTATTCCGAGAGGCAACGCAACGGAAAACCATGAGCACGGAGACTCGAGCCGCTGAGAGGAAGCCACGTCATACCGAAATCCAAGTGCATGCCCTTAGTACCGCCGACCGCCGAAGACCAACTGTAGCCGCTGTTACCGACATAGCCCAGCACACCCGAGGTGAAGTGACGGAAGCCCGGGGCGGGGCCTCTCCTGCCCGTTTATTCCGAGAGGCAACGCAACGGAAGACCGTGGCCGCGGCTCATTACGTCGCTGGGGACGAGACCACGAGTGTAGAAGTGCAAGTACATGCCATTGGTTCCACCGACCGATGTACATGACCATCCGGAACCCTCGCTACTGACACTCACCGGTTCGCCCGAGAGCGTGGTGCGGTAGCCAGGGGTCAGGCAGATTAAAAATTTTCACAACAACCATATGATATTAAAGACTCGAAATATCAAAAAGCAGGATGTCGGTAAATACTGAGAGGCAACGCAGCTGACGACCGTTGACACGGTTGTTCGAGTTGCTGGGATCGAGGTCCTGCGAGTTGAACCACAAGAACCGCCCGTTGATACCACTGACCGCAGACGACCAGCTATAGCCGTTGTTGCCGACGCCACCCGGTTCGCCCGAAGAGTTGTTGCGGTAGCCCGGGGCAGCCTGTCGAACTGAGCAACCACTCTCTACAGACTCCGCCGGAAACAGAAAACCGACAGAATCATCGATTTAACTAATCTGTCCGAAACACTGAACGACAGACCAGTAGGTCGCTGAATTTACCCTTCACCCTGCCGACTCCCCTGTAGAAAAAAAGCCGGCACTCCGGAAAAACATCCTGCCCATTCGGCCCGTGCACCGCGCACCGATACCTATCTATAAAAAAGGACGCGACGTCCGGGTAAATGCTGAGAGGCAACGCAACTGAAAACCGTAGGCGCGGTTGTTCGCGTTGCTGGGATTGAGCCACGTCACGTTGAAATTCAAGTTCATGCCATTGGTACCGCTGACCGTGGAAGCCCAGCTGTAACCGTTGTTGCCGACGTTGTTCAGCGCGCCCGTATCCCGATTGCGATAGCCCGGGGCGTTCTCATCCTATCTTGCGACCGCTCGCTTCGCCGCCCGCTGCGGAGAGTTTCTCCGCAGCGGGCGGCGCACGACACGCTCCAGCCGAATTCGTACCATAACTAATCGCGCCCGAGCACGATCAGTGGGTCGCTGAATTTACCCGCATCCTCTGCCGCCGGCCGTAACCGACAGACACTCCGGGGACGTCCGTCCTGTGAATACGCTCCTGTTCCGCCCGTCCGGAAGAGCCGAAAACCGATAAATGCTGAGAGGCAACGCAACAGAAAACCGTTGCCGCGATTGTTCGCATTCGAAGGATTCATGTTCGTCGCATTGAACAACAAACGCCAGGCGTTCGTGCTGCCGTCGGGCACCGACGCAGACCAGACCGTACCCTCGTTGCCGACGTTACGCTGCACGCCATCCGCATGATTGCGGTAGCCCGGGGCGGGCGACAAGCACTGTAGCCGAACCGTAACTATTCCCGATCACCTCCTCTCCGGCACTACGGAACAGGAGGTCGTAGCCATAACTAATGCCGCAAAACATCAGTAAGTTACTGAATTTATCGTCCTCACTATCGAACCACCGTAGCCGTCCGATACTCCGGAACTGCCTGCACGGCACCGTTCCGACACCCCCGACGGACAGAACAGGAAAAAACGCACATCCGCCCCCCTTGTTCCGCCGACGACCGCCGATAAACGCTGAGAGGCAACGCAACTGAAGACCGTAGGCGCGGTTGTTCGCGTTGCTGGGATTGAGGTTCGTCACGTTGAAATTCAAGTACACCCCATTGCTGCCGCTCACCGACGACGAATAGCTGAACCCGTTGTTGCCGACGTTGCTCAGCCCGCCATTGGCTCTCTCGCGGAAGCCCGGGGCGGGAACCGCGCATAGCCCGAATCGGAAAGGCAGTCGCTGGAATATTCGCTCCGCCCATAGCACGAAGCGAACGCGTGAATAACTAAGACTTCAGTGGACTGCTGAATTTATCGTTCACCCTGTCCGCCAGCCGCCGGAGCCCGACGACCGTCCGAACACTCCGGAACCCATCGAGGCACGACCGTCCCGGAACACGACCCGCCACACCGGATGTGCAAAACCAGACCATCAAAGAACTCTCCCCCTCCGCCGCCACCCCGTTACGATTTGACCACAACGGCCTTCCGTTCCAGCTTCATCTTTTCGGAATACCTCTGCCAGGCCTGCAACTGTTTCGAGATCGACTCGGTGTGCGTACACACCACCGCGAACTGCTTGACCGATATCTGTTTGAGGTCGGTAAGCATGCGACACATCAGCTTGATCGTCACCACCCGTTCCCTCGCCAGCCGGATATCCGCCACCCGCTCCTCTTTCGCTCCGTTGGCCCGATAGATACAGAGACACAACTCGATGATATTGTCCTTGAGTTTTTCAGCCAACGTATACCGATAGTCCCGTTTGATGTTCGGCGTGAACTGAAAGACATAGAGCAACAAATCGTACGCTGCCTTGAAGACCTCCAAATTATCATAGACTGCCATTGAGCTGTTTTTTAAGGGAAGACACAAAAAGAAGACATTCGAGCGGCGTCGCGTTTTCGACGCTGAAATTGCGGAGATCGCGCAACACCGCTTCGACAACCGAAGTTCTGTTTTCGGTCATGACCGGCTGAGAGGCCACTACCAAAGGAGCGACCGATGCAATGCCCGTTCCTGAACGCGGCGCGCCTCCGCTCTTTCCGAAGGTCGGCGGCGGAGCCACAGGTGCAGCCGCCGGAGGAGGAAGTGTCGCGGTTCGAGCCACGACCAACGGAATCGCCTCTTTCCATCGGACATAGGCCGCCGGATCGATCGTTCCGCCGTCGAGCACCAACATGCCGTAGGGCCCAGTCTGGACGGGTCGATCACCGAGTACCCTCGTTCGCGAGGTATCGGGAAAACCCAACGATACGATTTCGGTATCCAGATATTTGATGAACCGTTTAGTGATTTTATAACGCGAGATTCGCCGCACGAAGGCGAAAGCCGAGCGTTCGTAAGCTTTCCAAAAAACGCCCTCGGGATAGAGATATATCCGATCGGTGTTGCAGTTTTCGGCTGCAATGATTTCCTGTAGAGTCATCGAAAGAATAGTTTTTTGAATGAGAAAAATACCGTACGAGACAACTGGACACCGTACGTTCCGATAAGGTATAACGGCATAGGAGAGAACGGGAGGCCACCCCGCGGACAAGCCTTTAAGCATTCGATTCCATCCGCCTCTCGAGAGATCGGATCCGCATCACTATTATTTTAAATGTCTAAAACTTATATACTTTTATGAGTAGGATAGCAAAACTCGCCAGTAAATTCGATGAAGTTCTTTTTTCCCTACATATCACTCTATTTTTTCAGAGTAATTCATTTTTCTCACCGAATATGAGTTGCACATGCTCAAAGACAAATTTAACAATTATCCTAAAATAACAAAATACTATTCTAAAAATAATTCCCCACACCACAATTCCCCGAAAACAGTCACAAGCAAGACCATCCACCTGTCCGCCCCAGGCTACCGCGGCTCAGGCAAGGAAATAGCAGTAGGCGCGCTGAACGGCGTCGGCGGCTACGGGTGCAGTTGGTCTTCCTCGATCAGCAGCGAAAATGGTTTGCATTTGAACTTTCATATGAGATGGTTCCGTTCCGACAACCCGGGCAATCGTGGCTACGGTTTTCAGTTGCGTTGCCTCTCGGAATAAACGGGCCGTGGGCCCACGGGGGGGGCAATGGCCTGGAACTACCCTAAGTAACCGATAGCCTCTACCCCATTTGCACTCCTGCGGCTCGTAGAGCCGCGCGGGCCGGACGCCTTCCCCTCGGGAGAGACGCACAGCGTCTTTTAATGACAGTCTCTACCCCAGGACAGAACTCCCGGGCGTCCGACCCACACTATCTTACCAGCTACAAGTTCCGCCTATTCGTCCTCGGAGCGCGCCCCTCGCGCCGCTGATGCGTCGCTCTCGCCGAGAACAGCGATTCCTCCGGAATCGCGCTACTCGCTCTCGGCCTATAGTAATTCGCCGCCAGCGAAGAGCAGCAACGAGCTCCGACGAGTTGCAGTCCGCCGCGTGGGGTGGCGACGAACTGCGCGGCTCAAAGAGCCGCAGAAGCCCAGCCAAAAGCAAAGCCCAAAGCACGACCAAAGGTTCAGCCCCATTCTGTTGGTTTCGGGTTGCGCGCTCCGGGGGTGGGCCGAAGGCCCAGCGCGCAAGCCCGGCGGTTCTGCGAACCACAACTGCAACGCCCCATTCTCGGAAGTTCGTCCTCGGCGCGCCCCCCACGCGCCGCTAATGCGTCGCTATCGCCGAGCACGGCGACCTAAAGGTCGCACAAGCATTGCCCAAAGTCCCTCTCTCATTTTATCATCACATTCTGTCGATTTCAGCCTGTCGCCCATCCCCCCGAGCGACAGGGCCGGCGGTTCGAAAGAACCGCGCTATTCGCTCTCATCCGAGAGTAAAGTCCTAAGCCCGGCCACCAACCTCGCCCCAATTCTGTCGGGTTCGGGCTGCGGCGTTCGACCCGGGCATCGAAGATGCCCCGCCGCAAGCCCGGCGGCTCGTAGAGCCGCAGATGTACGGCCAAAAGCCAAGCCCAACCCACAGCCCCATTCTCGGCCCAGCGCGGCGGGAAAACCGTAACCGGTTTTCCCGCCCGAAGAACAATCGCAGCCCAAAGCTCGCCCCAGTTCTTCGCCCCGTGTCCGCCTCACTGCGGCTCCGCTGTCGCTCCGCCGCGTTTCCGCGCGCCTTGCGCGATTCATTCTATTTCGGCTCGCCGCCGAAATAGCTGAATCGCTCCTTTAGGCGGGACGCGCGTAATAAAGGCCACCCGCCGTGGCGCGAACGCGTCCGCCGGGCGGGCGGTGCCTCCCGGCACTCGGAAGGGGCAGCCTCGACCCCGTTCTTTGGCCGCGCTGGCGGAAATCTTAATTCAAACGCAAATCATGCGTTTGAACAGCAGTCGCGCGCAATCAAGCTTTGTCCCGGATGAAACTGCCCTGCGCGGGCGACGTCCGGGTGACCCCGGCGGGACGGAGCGATACTGCGTATCGCTTAATCTGCTCGGCCCAGCTCTTTATTCGCGCGCCTTGGGAAATCTTGTCAAAACACGCAAGCGAGTTTTGACGATTTCCTTCTTTAGGCGGCGGCGCGCGGCTTTAGCTACGGGAGGGTACTGCCCTTACGCCGGGCGGGCGGTGCGTTGACCTGCGGTCTCCCTCGCGCTTGCGAGGCATCGTCGACAAGCCGACGTGCTCTCGCTTCGCTAATCGGGTCCGGCACTCGGAATGGACAGCCTCGGCCCAACTCTTCGTCCAATTCTTTGTCCGCGCGCTGGCGGAAATCTTATTCAAACGCGAATCACGCGTTTGAATAAGATTTCCTACTCCAGCAGTCGCGCGCGGGAGAGCTTTGACCCGCCTCGAACTGTTCCTTTTGTGAACAAAAGGAACCGAAAAAACTTTAGAGCGCATCCCTACGGGATGCTTTTGCAGGGTCTAACCGCATGGGCAAGGCTGCGGCAGCCTCTACCCAAACCTATATTCACTGTTCGCGCACCCCTCATGCCGTTGGAAAGAAAAGGAAAGAGAGAAATCGCACCCCCTATCATGAGCGAAAAGAAGAGAAAGGGAAAAAGAAGAGAGAGAGAGAGAGAGAGAGAGAAGTAGAGAGAAGAGACGTGAAGTAAAGAAGCAGGCAAAGGATCAGGGCAAGGGGAACCCAAAAGAACAAACCACACAAAAAATAGAATAACAAAAAGAGAAATCCTCCAAAAATATCGGATGTTTTCCGGTATTTTTTGGAGGATTTCTCCTAAAAAGAGCCTCTAAAAAATTTTTCAAAATTTGGGCGGCTTAAAGCCGCCATTTGGGGAACCCGGGCCCAAGCCCGGGTTCTAAGTCCCCAATCGGTTCCGTCGAAAGCTCTCCTGCTCCGTTTATTCCGAGAGGCAACGCAACTGAAGACCGTAGGCGCGGCTGCCCGCGCTGCTGGGACTGAGGCCCGTCACGCTGAAATGCAAGTACACCCCATTGCTGCCGCTCACCGACGACGAATAGCTGAACCCGTCGCACCCGACATTGCCCATCGCCCCCGTGATCCGACCGCGGAAGCCCGGGGCGGGGTACCAGGCGAGCGGGGTTCCCGCGCCCGAGGTGCTTACCTTGTAGAGACGACCGTTGGTGGCTTTGTAATTTCCTGCACCATATTTTTCACCCGCTACGCCGTCCGAATAGTACGGGAAGGTACCGTTGAGCGGCTGGTCTGCGTTTTCCGTGCGCGTAAAGTCAGACCAAGTCCCGTTCGGGGCTACCCGCCAACCTTTAGGACACGGGTCGTACGGGCTCTTTACAGAACCGTCACCCCAGAGATCATTATTCTGATTTTCAGAGGTTTGCGCATACCAGTCGTAGGGGGTAGTCGCATTGTAAATAAACGTCAACGGATTCTTAACCGAATATTCCAATGTACTCGTTTTACCGTATTGATCCCTTCCCTTATAAACTGCCGAATTAGCAATATCAAACCTCTTATAACCAGTAGCATTCACATTAGGTCCAGACGCTTCTGCCAACTGACCACTCGAGCCATAAATCTTAATAGTCGTACCCGTAGCATTCGACGCATTAATAGTTGACGCATCTACATAAGGCAGCGGATCTTTCCGCCCCCACTGATAAAACATCCCAAAAGTATTCTGCAACTTAATCGCGGTTTCAGAAGCGGACGGAGCAGCATAATAAGTGTTGATAGCCCCCAGATTCCGGTCCATAATCACCTTATTCCCATTAGTCTGCTGGAACTTAGGCCCATAACGATGCACTTTCCCACCCTTCGTGTTAAAGGCCACATTCTGACCAGCCGGATACGGATGTCCATCCGTACCATTTTTCGGATCCGGATTATAATTAGTTACCCAGATATGCCAACTCCACAAAATATTCTTACTAGCATCATACAAAGCTACCACAACATTCCCCTCTTTACTGTTAGAATCAGTGCTTATCTCCAATAAACCATTCTGTTCGTCAAGAGAAATATTGGTTGGATTAATTACATAATTAACATCTTGCCAAAGTATTGCGGCCTCCCAATTCATCCGATCTTGCTCTTCTGGGAAAGTTGTCTGCCAACCAGCTGTCAGTTTCCTAGTATCAAACGTCACAGTTCCTCCATTTGGAGCAATAATCGCACAATTGCTGCGGTCGAAAGTTTCCTTGGTAATCCGGTGGTCAGCAGTATTGTGGCCTACGATGGTCACTTTGACGGTATAAACCGAGTTGCGTTCCACGTTAAAGTTACCTCGGTTAGCGGCGGGATTCCCGAGCATCACGGTGTAGTTCAGCAAGGCGCATTCTGCCGGAGATTTCAGGTAACCGGAGAGGTTCACGTAAGTCCCCATCCCGTCGGTTGCAGTAAGAATACGGTCTGCGTCAGTGGTCACACCGGTATTCTGACCCCGGTAGTTTTCGGGCATGTACCAAACGAGGGTCTTGAAGCCGTCACCGTCTGCGGTCAAAGCATCCAAGGCGGTCTTCCCTACAGCCGGATAGTCTTTGTGGCTTTCACTCCCAGAAGTAGTCACCTTGGTCGGGAAAACGGTAGTAGCCGGACGCGGTGCCAAGGTGTCGTAAGTATAGGTGGTCGGCACGTTCTTCAATGCCACGTTGTTGATCTCGATATTGGCGCCGGTCACTTTGTATTTCAAGATGATCTTGGCAAAGAGACGGGTCAATTTCACGCCGGTAATTTTGGTGGTACCGTTCACCGGGCCGTTGTAAACGCCGATCATCGGAATGGTCGAGGTGGCGTTGAACTGCCATTCGCTGCTTGCACCGCCGACGTGTTTAGTCTGTTTCAACAAGTCCGCTACGGTAGCTGCATTAGCAGTAGTGAAAGTCGACGGCGAGTGGGTATTGGCCACAAAGAAGACTTTCCCACCAGCCGGTGCGGTGGTCAGGTTCACTGAGAGGTCATACGACCAGTCGGTGGTTCCCGAGCCAGCAGTCCCTGCGTCGTCGGTCACTTCAGTATAATACGGGGTACCGAGCAATTGACCGTTAGCATCATACTGAATGGCCCAGATGTCGGTGATCTTAGAATCCTGCGCTTTCGGCAGGTCGGCCGATACTTTGGTGTCGACAACTTCAACGTCTTCGCCACCGAAAGAAATCGAGATGGCTTCATCACCCGAAGCGTTCGTTTTGGTACCGACAGTTTCGGCCGCAACCGGCGTCCGAAGGGACTCGGTGGCCAAACTTACCTGAACGGGGGTTTCATTGGGTTTCCCCAATGCGCCTTCCTCCGGCCGATAAATCTCTGATTTCTGGCACGACATGACGCCAAGTGCTGCCGCCGATATCGCGAAAATCATTAATTTTTTCATGGTTGGTTAATGTATGTTTTGTTTGTTTTTGTTTTTTATGTTGTTCGGGTATTACTGTCCAAGCCCGGGTTGATTGTCGTTCACGTCGCCCCAACCGCCGACACCGCCGCCGGGATTCGAACCGCTGCCATTGCCGCCCGGTCGCTGGTCAACATCCACGTCGCCCCAGTTACCCACATCACCACCGGGTTTCGAGCCCGTCGCATTACCGATCGTCCAGTCCGGATTAACCGGTTTCCATCCTCCGATATCTCCGGCGGCATTATCGTCACCCATCTCGGTCGAGGAGTTGTAACGCTGGAACCACGATCCGACCAATACACCGCCCACGTTACCGTCTTCACCCAATTCACCATCCGCAGAAACTTTGTTCCACGCCACCACGTCCAAGGTGAATTCGACTTCGGTCTGCTTGAAGTTCATATTATAGGTGTAGTGTTTCCCTTTTTTGTATTCCATCGCAGGGAATTTGGTCTTGAAGAGATAAGCACTGTCACCCAAAGTCAAATAAATGTTCGCCGGTATCGTCGAGGCGTCATCCAGTTTCGGCAAAACGATCCCGAAACCTGTCCGCCCGACCAATTTCGGTTTGGACGGATCCGAATTATCGATCAAGTCGCCGAACGTTTTCATGAGGCAGGTGTCATTGTCGTACCCGACCCCCGAGGTCAAGTCCGTATTCATCCACCAACCGGCAACGTTCGTAGGCGGGTTCATCCGCCGCAACACAATGCTGTCGACTTTCAATTTCGTGACATCAGCACCGTCCGGCTGCTTGACGTTGAAGGTGACTTTGGAACACTTGTGTTCGAACACCAATGCAACAGTGGAAGCCGATTTGCTGACTGCCCGACTCAACAACGAATCATTGAGCACGTCCATCCCGTGGGTAATCCCATTGACGACATAAGGATTATTATTACTCCCGTTCGAAACAGGCAGCGCCGGCGAGTATGCGTAAAAGTCATACGTGCCGTTGTTCAGGCTAATGGCATCCGGCACCGTCCCGGTCGGATCCACCGTCCCGTCGGCTTTCACCGCACACGGCGTCAGCCCGCCATTCCCATCGGCCACATAGGTACACTGCGCAACGAAATCGTCATATCGCGGATCGGCACCGCCCGAATTACCGGCAGCACGCTTATACGCAAACACACGCACGGTAACGTCTTTGTCCAAATTGACGAGCGCCCGGGTCTGAAGTGCCTGTGAAGAGCTGCCCGCCTTGGCAGACACCTCCGCATCCTGATAGGCGATGGAGAAATGTATCGGGACAACGTCGTCGCCCAGATACATCATCTCTCTCCGCTGACAACCGACCACTGCCAACAACAGGGCGGCCGTCATCCATCCATACTTTTTCATGTTACGTATCATCTACGATTATTCTCCTAACAAATTATCCGACAAAACGTTATCGACGAAAATCCGCCGAAAAACCGCCTTTTCGGGCACTAATTATGTCACAAATGTAAAAACAATATTTTCAACCACCAAACAAAAACCGTCTTAAACACACCAATCAGGGCCTAATAATGAATTTTCCGAATTTCTGACATAAATGCCGCGATCGCGAAACAGCCGGCCTGTTTCGGGCTCTCGCCACCCTCAAAACAGTCATGTCGATAACGCGGAAACGGTAACAAATATTATTCGACAACTATTTTTCCACCCGGCGGTCAGTATTGAAAAAATAACGAAAACGCCTCGTTTTCAGCAAGAAAACGAGGCGTTCGACAGACTAACGAGTATGTCCGAATTTTATGCTTCGGGCCGCCGCAACACTTTTCCGATCAGCCGATCGATGGAGTAACGCCCGGGCCCGCTCACAAACAACACGACGAACATCCCGACATACAACAACGGTAATTCGACGCTCCCCAACCCCGTCCCGCCGTGGGTGGTCATCGCCATAATCATCGAGAAAATCATCGGAATCAGAGCGAAACGAGTCAATAACCCGCTGACAACCAAGAGCGAACATCCGATTTCGACCAGAATAATCATCACGAGCGAAACGGCTCCGCCCCACCCGATCGGATCGGGAAAACCATTCCGCAAAGCGGCGTAATACTCCAACTTCGCCACCCCGTGCACAAACAGGAGGCCGCCGGCAAACAAACGCAACAGCAACAGAGCCAAATCGACATACCGCTCGCTCAGCAAAAAGCCCAGCCACGGATTTCCTTTCGTTTTCATAATTTTTCGTAGGTTTGGTGATACACCCTGCCGTAAATCAAAAAGCGTGCAAAACTTCGCTCCACTCCCCGGGCCGAAATCCGACCCGCACACACGCCCCCGCCACCAGCAGAGGCCGCTTCACCAACATCCCGTCCGTAGCCAGCAAACGAATCATCTCCTCGTCCGACATGCCGCCCAACTTCTCTTTCAGCCCCAAAGCCTTATAGCGCAATCCGCTGGTATTGAAAAACTTCCGCACCGGCAACGCGCTCATCGCCACCCACCGTCGAAGCTCCTCTTCGGAGGGCCGAGCCGTCGCTATGTCCCGCAACTCCGCCTCCACCCCCTGCTCCGCCAACCACCTGACCGCCCGGCGACAAGTGTCGCACTTCGGATAATATAAGAGTAATGGCCTCATTTTTGTACCTTCGTTTCGTCAGACAAAAATAACGATTCCTCACCAAACTCCGAACCGCATTATGCTGCCCCTGATGTTCATAGACTTCACACTGCCGTTCACCAACCCGGTGCTGAAATTCCTGCTCATCCTGATTATCATCCTCTTCGCCCCGCTGCTGCTCAACAAAATCCGCATTCCCCACCTGTTGGGTCTGATCATCGCCGGCGCCGTCATCGGGCCGTTCGGGTTCAACCTCATGGAGCGCGACAGCAGTATCGTACTCACCGGCACGATCGGACTCCTTTATATCATGTTCCTCGCCGGGCTGGAAATCGACATCGCGGACTTCAAGAAAAATAGCGGCCGGAGCCTGATTTTCGGCCTCTTCACCTTCTGCATCCCGATGGTTCTGGGCATTCTGGCCAGCATCTACCTGCTGAACTTCAACCTCCTGACCTCGATCCTGCTGGCCAGCATGTTCGCCTCCCACACCCTGATCACCTACCCGATCGTCAGCAAACTGGGCATCACGAAAAACCAGGCCGTGACCATCACCGTCGGCGGCACGATGATTACCGACACCCTGGCCCTCCTCGTGCTGACCATCATCGTCGGCCTCTCGGCCGGTTCGGTCGACAACGGATTCTGGATCCGTCTGGGCCTCTCGCTGACCCTCTTCGGCGCTATCGTACTCATCCTCTTTCCGTTGCTGGGACGATGGTTTTTCAAGCGGTTCCACGACAACGTCTCGCAATACATCTTCGTACTGGTCGTCGTCTTTCTGGGGGCCTTTCTGGCCGAAACCGCCGGCATCGAGCCGATCATCGGCGCCTTTCTGGCCGGTCTGGCGATGAACCGTTTGATTCCGCGCACCTCGCCGCTGATGAACCGGATCGAATTCGTCGGCAACGCCCTCTTCATTCCCTTCTTCCTGATCGGCGTGGGGATGCTGATCGACTACCGCGCCTTTTTCAAAGACTTCGAGACGATCAAAGTGGCCATCGTGATGACCGTCGTGGCGACCCTGGCCAAATTTCTGGCCGCCCTGGCCACCCAGAAAAGTTTCCGTTACACCGCCGACCAGCGCCGCCTGATCTTCGGGCTGAGCAACGCCCAGGCCGCCGCCACACTGGCCGCCGTAATGGTCGGCTACGGCATCGTCACCGGCCACACCGAGACGGGCGAGCCGATCCGCCTGCTGAACGACAGCGTGCTGAACGGCACGATTCTGATGATCCTGATTACGTGCACCATCGCCTCGTTCGCCACCCAGCGCGGCGCCGGGAACATCGCCCTGTCCGAAGCCTCGGACACCGCGCAGGATTCGGAAAAAAATCTCCCCAAGGAACGGATTCTGATTCCGGTGGGCTACCCTGCCACCGCCGAAGAGCTCGTCCACCTGAGCGTCACCATCCAATCGAAAGGCAACCGGGACGGCCTCTACGCCCTGCACGTGGTTCCGAACGCCACCACCGACAGCACAGCCGACCGGCAGGGGCGTCGTCTGCTGGAACGGGCCGTGATGACCGCCGCCGCCACCGACAACGAGATGCAGGAGTTGCTGCGCTACGACTCGGACATCGCCAACGCCATCGTCAGCACGCTTCACGAACAGAAAATCACTGACCTGATCCTCGGCCTGCGCCCCGAACGGGAGGGCGAACCGTTCGTTCCGTTCCCCAGCGCCACCATCGACAGTGTACTGACCCAGAATAACATCACGACCCTGATTTACAAGCCCGTCCAACCGCTTTCGACCGCCGGCCGGCTACTGGTTTTCGTTCCGGATCGGGCCGAAAAGGAGTTGGGATTCGCCCTCTGGATACGGAAAGTGTGGAACATGGGTCGCAATACCCATACGAAAGTGGTTTTCTATGCCTCCTCCTCTACGTTGAGCCAGATTCGCACCCTCCAGACGAAAAATCCGATCGAAGCGGAATTCCACGTATTCAACGACTGGGACGACTTCCTGATCCTGTTCCGCGAAGTGCGCGCCAACGACATCCTGCTGGCGGTGCTGAGCCGCAAAGGCGGCGCCTCCTATCATAAGTGCATGACTGCCGTCCCGGACTACCTGACCCGCTACGCGCCGTCGAACAGCCACATCCTGATCTACCCGCTCCAGCCGTGCGATCCGCGGCACAACGATTTGAACAACGCCTCGCTGCTGATCTCGTGACCCACCGCCGAACAGCCGCCTCACACCCTCGATTCGCCATGCCCGACACACTGACCCGTCAAAATGCCGTTTTCCGCCGACTGCTTTTTCTGGGCGTATTGATCGCCCTCGGCATCATTATTTTCCACCAGCTGAGCTTCTTCGTGGGAGCCTTTCTGGGAGCCGTCACGCTTTACGCCGTGCTGCGTCAGCCCCTTTTCCGCCTGACCGAAGAGCGTCGCTGGCGACCGTGGATCGCTTCCGCCACGCTGGTGACCGTGACCTGCATTTTGCTATTGAGCGTCGGTTACCTGATTTTCGAAGTGATCGCGACGGAGATTCCCGACCTGAAAACGGCCCGCATCTTAGCCGGCATCAACCAATTGATCGAACAGATCAACGACCGAATCGGCTACCGAGTTATCTCCGGCCGGTGGCTCGCCGAGTCCGAGGTCTTCATCAAGCGCTTCGCCTCGATGCTGATCAATACGACCTACAGCTTCACGGCCAACATCCTGATGACGGTCGTGATTCTCTACTTCATGCTGAGCGCCGGTCGTCGGATGGAGGCGGCCCTGGTTCGCTACCTGCCTTTCAGCGGTCAGGGTCAGTTGTTGTTGCGGCGCGAAGCGAAAAACATGATTTTCAGCAATGCTATCGGCATTCCGGTCATCCTGTTGGCCCAGATGGCGACCGCCGGTCTGCTTTATTGGGCCACCGGCATCCCCAGCGCCCTGTTTTGGGCCTTTCTGACCGCCGTGTGCGGACTGGTTCCGATGGTGGGAACGGCCTTGGTTACAGTTCCTCTGGGCATTTATCTGCTTGCTACGGGAGCCGTCTGGCCCGGCATTTTCCTGTTGGCGGGAGCTGTGCTCATCGTGGCCAATGTCGACAATGTCTGTCGAATTTTCCTGATGAAACGGGCGGCCGATACGCATCCTTTGATCGTAGTGTTCGGAGTCATCGTGGGGATTCCTTTGTTCGGCTTCTGGGGGATTATTTTCGGGCCGCTGCTGATCTCCGGTTTCCTGCTGTTGATTCGAATCTATTATATCGAATACCGATTGATTCCCCGGAATTCCTCCGACGATCCGGAGATCCCGTTGGATACCCCGCCCCAATAATCGCCTTCTCGGTCGTTATGTTTCGTAATCAACACTGTTCATTTGAGTGAATGGCAGTCTTGTCGGAGTGTCCGAAAGCCCCGCCCCGGGCTGCCGCGAAAGAGCCGATGGGGATATGTACAGCAACGGATTTAGCGGTTATAGTTGGGCTTCGGGCGCGAACAACAGCATTTCCGGCTTCGATTTACTGTTCGATTCGAAACGTCTCTACAACAACAGTGCGAATTATCGCGGCTACGGTCTTCAGTTGCGTTGCCTCTCGGAATAAACGGGGACGCGCGACACTCGAAAGATGGCCGGGGTACTTTCATCGGAGTTTTATGTGGGCCGAAGCCTGCGGGGTTTGGGGTAGAGGCTGGCAGTAAAAGACGCTGTGCGTCTCTCCGCGGCGGGAGGCTTCGGCCCGCGCGGCTCTTTGAGCCGCAAGAGCAAAGCTCATTTCTATTAACAATTCGCTCTCAGCCTATATCTGTTCGCCGCCACCCCATGCGGCGGACTGCGCGGCTCAAAGAGCCGCAAAAGCTCGGCCCATTTCTGGGCACGACAACACCCCATTCACCGCCCCCGTTTTGCGAGGTTCGTCCTCGGCATCCCCCCTCGCGCCGCTAATGCGTCGCTGCGCCCGAGGACGGCGATTCCTCTTGGAATCGCGCTATTCGCTCTCAGTTCAAGCGGACGAAGCCTGCGGGGCCCACAGCAACGTCAGTTGCGGGCCTCCGCGGTCAGAGGCTTCGGCCCGCGCGACTCTGCGAGTCGCAAAAGCATAGCCCAACCCACGGCCCAAAGCACTGCCTAACGGCAAACCCCATACTCGGCCCAGCGCGGCGCGAAAACCGACTACGGTTTTCGCGCCCGAAGAACAATCGCAACCCAAAGCAAAGCCCAATTCTCCGCCCCGTGTCCGCCTCACTACGGCTCCGCTATCGCTCCGCCGCGTTTTCGCACGCCTGCGCGATTCATCTATATTCGGCTAACCGCCGAAATAGTTGAATCGCTTCTTTAGGCGCGGCGCGCGTCTGTCCTAAAGGAGGGTACTGCCCTTGCGCCGGGCGGGCGGTGCGTTGACCTGCAGTCTCCCTCGCGCTTGCGAGGCATCGTCGACAAGCCGACGTGCTCTCGCTTCGCTACTCGGGTCCGGCACTCAGAATGGGCAGCCTCTACCCCAAGGCCGCCTCTACCCTAATTCTTTGCCCGCGCGCCTGGGGAAATCTTGTCAAAACGCACAAAGTGCATTTTGACGATTTCCCTCTTTAGGCGGGGGCACGGTCGAGCTTTACCCCGCCTGAAACTGCCCTGCGCGGGCGGCGGCCGGTTAGTAAGACATAGACAACCCTAACAAAATCCCAACGGGCGCACCGGAGGGACGGAGCGATACTGCGTATCGCTTAACCAGTTCTGCCCAACCCGCTGTCCGCGCGCCAGCCGAGAAGCAGCCCCCCCAAAAAATCCCCCCTCTCCACCGCCAACAAACAAAAAACGCCTTGGAATCCATAAAAAGATTCCAAGGCGTTTCATGCGGTGCGGACGAGACTCGAACTCGCGACCCCCTGCGTGACAGGCAGGTATTCTAACCAGCTGAACTACCGCACCCAATCGCAATCCCTACCCCGAGATTGCGGTGCAAAGATAAACACATTTTCTAAAACTGCAAACAACTTTCCGGATTTTATTCCTCACGACGGAAAAACGAAAACTGCACACTCCCATAACTCCTTCGTTCCCAAAAGTTCGGATAGTCCGAAAAATCTTTCTGCGCCGAATGCTCCAACACAAAAATCCCCCCCTCCCGCACGAATCCTCCTCCGAAAACCAACTCCGGCAACTGTTCGACCCCCGGCATATCGTACGGCGGATCGGCAAAAACCACATCGAAACGCTCCGTCCCCACCATACTTTTCAAGTAGACGAAAACATTGGTTTTAATGCTCTGAATCTGCCCGAAACCGAGCTCCTGAGCCGTCGCCGCAATGAACCGCTGGTGGATCGGATTCATCTCCACCGACACCACCCGTTCCGCCCCCCGCGAAGCGAACTCATAACTGATCGACCCCGTTCCCGAAAAGAGATCCAGCACCTCGATCTCCTCCAGATCGTAGAGATTCTGCAACACATTGAAGAGATTCTCCTTAGCGAAATCCGTCGTCGGCCGCGCCCGGAAATTGCGCGGCGGCACGATCTGCCGTCGTTTGCGAACGCCCCCTACAATACGCATAAATCCCTAACCCGTTGATGATTATAGAATTTCACCTCCCGAGCATCCACCTCGCCGAAATAGCGACCGAAAAACTCCTGCAACCGCCCGACCCCCTCACCCGTCAAAACGATCCGATAGGTCGTAAAGCCGTCGTTTTTGAGCAGTTTCTGGACATAATAGAGCAGCTCCTCCGGCGTATCGACCCGCATCGTCTCAGCCGCATACAACCCCCGATGCGCCACCGTCACATGCGCCACCTCGCCGTCCAACACCACCTGCACGCAATCGTTCGGCGTCGCCTCCAGCTCCAGCAGGAGCGGATGGTAGAACAAGGCCGCCGGATACAACTGCAACAAGACCGCCGCAATCCCCGAATCGACCTGCCAGACCGCCGCCGCCTGCGACGAGATCAGGTTGTTCGACAACGTCGTCATGCCCGGCACGTACATATTGGCCGCCGTCAGGTACTGTTCCGCCCGTTCCGGTTCGAAGAGCGCCTGCGGCACCAGCAGGACATTGTCCGTCGCGCACCCCACGAAGACCCTCCCGAGCGGCGGTGTCGTCGCGGTGAGCATCGGTTCCTGAGCCAGAATCGAGGCCATATCGGTCTCCCGATAAGCCGCCGCCCGCACAATCGCATCGCGCGCATCCACCCCTCTCCCCTCAGCCGCCCGTCCGACATCGAAGACCACAAAAGAAAATCCATTCAGACCGACCTGAATGGATAATTCTCTGTGTCTCAAGTTATGCCGCGCTACGTCCCGCATGGAATAATAAAATTTGAGCTGAAGAGCGACTCGTAAAAAGCCGCCCGAACAAGAAGGACAACCGCCTTCGCAAACAGCATCTACTCCCAGTTCCCCGCCTCGTTAGTGGTAGCGGTCAGCGACCCCACCTTCAAACCGTCGGCGCGGCTCAGCGTATTGACCTGATAATCCCGGAAGTTGATCAACTCCTGTTCATCCAAGTCGCCCAGGAAAGTCGGATACTTGGCGAAAACTTCCACCACCGGCACCACCACCTTGGATTCGGTTTCGATCGACGCCGTGTCCATCGCAAACTGCTGCAACCGGCCCGTCGCCTCGACCGAGAACGGGATGTAACGCAGGTTATTGAAATCCCCGCCCAGCGTATAGAACCGAACGGTATCCTTCACCGCCACCTGGAATTTTTCGCGCCGCACCTGCCCCAAAGCCACCGCCAGCGAGTCGTCTTCCGATCCGGTCGCCCGTTCGAGCACCAGCGAGTCGTTTTCGACAAAAGCGATCAGCGAGTCGAAACTCGGCGTAAACTTCATGTATTTCGCCCGATAAGCCCGCTGCGCCTCGCGCACATCCTTCAAGCGTTCCACCACCTGCGCTTCGCGCTCCTTGCGAATGCGTTCGAACTCCAGCGGCGTGTTGAACAACGAATAGAGCCACCACACCAGTGCCGCGATCGCTGCCAGCAAAAGTACCTGAAGTAGAATTTTTTTCATCTTATGATTTTAGTTTTTAAGTTTGTTTGCGGTTAGCAGCAAAATCCGACCGCGCGAAACACCCGAAATTCCATGTCTCTGAGCCGTCATATTGCGTCCCAAATATACAGTAATTTTGCATTCGAACCAACAGCCGAGCAAAAAAAGTTGATCGACACGCTGGGCGACTACCTCGCCTCGGGCGACGAAAGCGCCGTTTTTCTGATCAACGGATACGCCGGAACAGGGAAAACGACCGTCATCGGCGCCCTGGTCCGCACCCTGCACCGGCTGGAGCTTCCGTGCGTGCTGATGGCCCCTACGGGGCGGGCCGCGAAGGTCATGGGGCGATATGCCGGCGCCGAAGCGCATACGATCCACAAAACGATCTACCGCGAGCGGGCGGCAGGCGGAGCCGAGGGCTCTAAGTTCGACCTGAACTTCAACAAATCGAACGACACCTTGTATATCGTGGACGAAGCCTCGATGCTGACCGGGCGTTCGACATTCACCGGGAGCGAGGGAGCGACATTCGGATCGGGCGACCTGATCGACGACATGTTCGACTACATCCGACAGGGGCGGAACAACAAAGTGATCCTCGTGGGCGACCAGGCCCAGCTGCCCCCGGTCGGCTACGCCGTTTCGCCGGCCCTGAGCCCGGAATATATGGCGCGGTACGGCACCGTCTGGAGCCACACCCTATCCGAAGTGGTGCGCCAGCAGAGCGACTCGGGGATTCTGCACAACGCCACGGCGATCCGCCGCCTGATCGAGTCCGGCACAGCCGACATCCCGCAGTTCGACCTCCGTTTCCCGGACATCGTGCGGATCGACAGCCGCGAACTGATCGACGAGATCGACACCTGCTACGGCCGCTACGGCCAGTCGGAAACGGCCGTCATTTCGCGCTCCAACAAGCGGGCCAACCACTACAACCAGGGGATTCGGCAAACGATACTGGACTACGAAGAGGAGATCGGCTCGGGCGACATGGTGATGGTGGTCAAAAACAACTACCACTACGTAGAGCTCGCCCCGGAGGCGCGGATGGACTTCATCGCCAACGGCGACATCGCGCGCGTGCACCGAATTTATCGGACGCGGGAGAAGTACGGCTTCCACTTCGCCTATGCCGAGCTGGAGTTTCCCGACTACGACGACTACCGGCTGGAGTGCTGGCTGCTGTTGGACGTGCTGCACAGCCCCGCCCCGTCGCTGAGCCGCGAGCAACAGTCCCGCCTCTTTCTGGCCGTCGAAAAGGAGTATGCCGACATCACCCAGAAAGGAAAACGGTACAAGGCGGTGATGGCGGACGAATTTTACTGCGCCCTTCAGGTGAAATTCGCCTATGCGATCACCTGCCACAAGGCGCAGGGAGGACAGTGGTCGGCGATTTTTCTGGACATCGTCCTGTTCGGCGAGGAACCCATGACGCTGGAGTTGTTGCGTTGGCTCTACACCGCAGTGACGCGGGCGACCGAACGGCTCTATCTGGTCAACTACGACGACCGGTTCTTCTTAGAAAACGAATAGAGCGGCCCGCAAAACCTGCGGCCGCTCTATTCGATATAGTTAACTCACAAAAACTACTTGCTGAGTTTCTTTTCCTTGATCCGGGCTTTCTTACCGGTCAGGTTACGCAGATAGAAAATTCTTGCCCTGCGCACCACCCCGACTTTGTTGAGTTCGATTTTGCTGATCGTCGGCGAGTAAACCGGGAAGATACGTTCCACCCCGATCCCGTCCGAGATTTTACGGATTGTAAAGGTTTCGGTCGCCCCCGCCCCTCTCCGCTGGAGCACCACACCGCGGAAATTCTGCAACCGCTCCTTGTTACCTTCGCGGATTTTGATCGTTACGGTGATGGTGTCGCCCGCCTTGAAATTGGGGACTTCGGCCGTCTCCTGTTTGAAAGCCTCCTGGGCCACTGCAATCAGATTGTTCTTCATCGTTGAACTGAATCTAAAAGGTTAGAGTGCGGAATGTTACGGTTCCGTAGGGTGGTCGTCCTCCTCGCAGAGAGGAAAACAAACGGAGTCACTGCCCCGTTATCCGAACGCCGCCCGCCGTCAGAGATTCCTGCACGAAATTCGGCGCAAAAGTAGCGATAAAAACCCAACCGACCAAATCTTCCTCTCGATTTTTCATTCCGGGCGACAACAACAGACCGTCCGTCGGCGCCTCCCCCGAGAGCCCCCTTCCGAAATTTCGCCCCGCCTGCGTTTTGTTCCGACAATATTTGGTAATTTTAGCCCCGTACAAAAGCATCACTACAGCATGTCCGAATCCGCAAGACCCCTCATCTTCGTCACCAACGACGACGGCGTACAGGCCGCCGGCATCGCCGCCCTCATGCGGCTGGCCACCGAATTCGGCGACGTCGTGGCCGTAGCGCCGAACGAGAGTTACTCCGGGATGTCCCATTCGATCACCATGCAGCGTCCGCTGTTCGTGAGCGCCGTGAGCAGCGAGCCGGGACTGGAGGTCTACTCCTGCACCGGCACGCCCGTGGACTGCGTGAAGATCGGTTTCGACGAGATTTTGGGCGACCGGCGTCCCGACCTCGTTCTGTCGGGCATCAACCACGGTTCGAACGCCAACGTCAGCGTCATCTACTCCGGCACGATGGGGGCCGCCACCGAAGCCGCCCTGTACGGCATTCCGTCGATCGGCTTCTCGCTCACCGACCACTCGCCGGCCGCCGATTTTACGGCAGCCGTGCACTATGCCCGCGAGATTCTCGCCCGGACACTGGCCCTGCCGGCGGAACGTCTGGCCGGCCTGTGCCTCAATGTCAACGTGCCCGACATCCCGTTCTCCGACATCCAAGGCATCCGCGTCTGTCGCCAAACGCGCGGCAACTGGCGCGAAGAGTTCGTCCACCGCACCGATCCGCAGAATCGGGACTATTATTGGATGTCGGGCCGGTTTTACAACTTCGAGACCGAGGCGGAAGATACGGACGAGTGGGCCTTGCGACACGGATATGTGGCGGTTGTGCCGGCCCAGATGGATCTGACGGACTACGCCCGGCTCGACACCCTGCGCAACCACCTGAGCCGCCCCGGGCTACCGCGAGAAATCTGACGGCGGACTGAATCGAGCAGGCAGCGAAGGCTCCGTCTGGTCGGCATCGCACAGCAGCGCCAGCAGCACCAACAGCATGATCCTACGTTTCATGACCAGTGCGATCCAGGCCGATTTCCCCAGCTATCGCATCAGCGGTTTTCCGTTGCGTTGCCTCTCGGAATAAACGGAGGTGCGCGCTCGCAATGGACAATAGGCTCGAACTACTTTAATTTGCTCTTTGAATTAACACCTGCGGTTTGAAAATCGCACTACTCGCTCTCGGTCTTAGCAGTCCGCCGCTAGCGGGGCGCAATCGAGGTTGCGAAAATGCAATTGCCTTAGCGGGTTGAAACCTGCGGGGTTTAGGGTAGAGGCTGACAGCAAAAGACGCTGTGCGTCTATCCGCTACGGGAGGCTTCAGCCCACACAACCCTACGGCTCACAAGAGCACTGCCAATTTGTTTTCGGCCGCAGTCAGCGGAGAACGAATATTAAGGCCGAGGCGGCCAGTAAAAGACGCTGTGCGTCCCCTCCGCATCCGGGGGCTGCGGGCCGACCGTTGTCACGAGGACTTAGCTATTCGCTCTCAGCCTAAAGCATGTCAAAAAGCACCGCCCAATCCACAGTCCCCTACTCGGCCCAGCGCGGCGGGAAAACCGATTGCGGTTTTCCTGCCCGAAGAGCAGGCACGGCCCAAAAGCTCGCCCCAGTTCTCCGCCTCGTGTCAGCCTCACTGCGGCTCCGCTTTCGCTCCGCCGCTACCGTCGCCCGCTGGGGTTTCATCTCGATTTTGCTCACCGCAAAACGAGTGAAATCCCTCTTTACGCGGGCGGGCGACGGATTTTTCGGCAAAATCGATTTTTTCGCGCGCCTTTGGCTACGGGAGGGTACTGCCCTTACGCCGGGCGGGCGCACCCTTCGGGTGGTTTAATGGCGGCCTCTACCCCAAGGCCGCCTCGGCCCAATTCCTCGCTCCGTTCTTTGTCCGCGCGCTGGCGGAAATCTTATTCAAACGCAAATCACGCGTTTGAATGATTTCCTACTTCAGCGATCGCGCGCGGATCGAGCTCTGTCCCGCCTCGAACTGTTCTTTTTCTTCAGAAAAAGAACCAAAAAGACTTTCGACGGATGCTACGCATCCTCAAGCCGCCGACGGCCCAACCCGTCGCCCGCAAAAAACACAGACAATAACCCGGAACCCACCACCCGATTCCGCCAAACATTCATACTATGATCACATACGACACCCAATTCCGCGTACCCTACGGCGACGTAGACCGTATGGGGTTTTTCTACCACTCCCATTACGTCGAACTGTTCGACATGGGACGCACCGAACTGATGCGCAGCATCGGGCTGCCGAACGCCGAAATCGAAGCGAACGGCGTCATGCTCCCCGTGCTGAAAGTCGAAGTAAACTACAAGAACCCCGCCTATTACGACGACCGGCTCACCGTCCGCACCACCCTGCGCGAGCTTCCCGGCGTGAAGATCCGATTCGACTACGAAGTCTTCCGCGAAAACGGCGAACGAATCACCACCGGCTCCGTGACCCTCGCCTTCATGCACGCCGACACCAAGACCGCCTGCCGACCACCGCAAACCCTATTGGAAAAACTCGCCCCCTTTTTCCGCTAAACCGCCCCGCATTTCGACAAAAAGCATTACCTTTGCCAAAATTTATTAACCGGTACCCATTATGTCGTTCATAGATGAAAAAATCGTCGCCGAAGGCCTCACATTCGACGACGTGCTTCTCGTTCCCGCCTACTCCGAAGTCCTGCCGCGCGAAGTCAAAGTCGCTTCACGATTTTCACGCCACGTGCCCATCAACACCCCGATCGTTTCGGCCGCCATGGATACCGTGACCGAAGCGGAACTCGCCATCGCCATCGCCCGTCAGGGCGGGATCGGCGTCATCCATAAGAACATGCCCATCGAAGCCCAAGCCCATCAGGTGCGCAAAGTGAAACGGGCAGAAAACGGGATGATCTACGACCCGATCACCATCAAAGCAGACGGCACCGTCGGCGAAGCCAAAACCCTGATGCACGACAACAAAATCGGCGGGATACCGGTGATCGATGACGACCGCAAACTCATCGGGATCGTCACCAACCGCGACCTGCGGTTCCAGACCGACGCCGCCAAGCGCATCAAGGACGTGATGACCAAAGACAACCTCGTGACGACCCACAATCCGGACCTGAACGAAGCCGCCAAAATCCTGCTCAACAACAAAATCGAGAAACTGCCCGTGATCGATGACAACGGGAAACTCGTCGGCCTGCTCACCTACAAAGACATTACGAAAGTACAGGACAACCCGAACGCAGCGAAAGACTCCAAAGGACGGTTGCGCGTAGCGGCAGGCGTCGGCGTCACCCACGACACCATGGAACGCGTGGCGGCACTCTATGAAGCCGGCGCAGACGCCATTGTGATCGACACTGCACACGGACACTCGCGCGGCGTAGTCGAAAAGCTCAAGGAAGTAAAAGCGAAATACCCCGATCTGGACGTCGTTGTCGGGAATATCGCCACCGCAGAGGCCGCCAAGATGCTCGTAGCCGCAGGAGCCGACGGCGTGAAAGTCGGCATCGGGCCCGGTTCGATCTGCACCACCCGGATCATCGCCGGCGTCGGCGTACCGCAGCTCAATGCCGTCTACGACGTGGCATCGGCCTTGAAAGGCAGCGACGTTCCGGTGATTGCGGACGGAGGGATTCGGTATACGGGAGATATCGTCAAGGCAATTGCCGCCGGCGCAGACTGCGTGATGGCCGGTTCGATGTTCGCCGGCGTGGAAGAGTCGCCCGGAGAGACCATTATCTACAACGGTCGTAAATTCAAGACCTACCGCGGCATGGGCTCGTTGGAAGCCATGCAAAAAGGGTCGAAAGACCGCTACTTCCAGGACGCCGAAGACGACGTGAAGAAGCTAGTGCCGGAAGGGATCGCTGCCCGCGTGCCGTATAAAGGACAGCTCGCCGAAGTGATTTATCAGATTATCGGCGGTTTACGCGCCGGGATGGGCTACTGCGGCGCGAAAGACATCGAAGCTTTGAAAGGCGCAAAATTCGTTCGGATCACCGCATCGGGGATGCAGGAGAGCCATCCGCACGACGTAACGATTACGCGCGAAGCGCCCAACTACAGCAGACAAGATTAGCCTCCTATTTTTGATCCTTCTATATTTTCAGGAAGCGCATTTCTCTTCGTTCCGGAGAAATGCGCTTTCTTATTTTTTTACTCTCCATCTTTCCCCAGTTCCTCTCTCGTGCTCCGCCGACACATCGTCCAAATCTCCGCTTTCCGCCCCGGGCAACCGCAGCTACAGTTCGGGCACACCGGGCGGCATCGGCGGCAGCGGTTACAGTTGGCTTTCCTCAGCCAGAGAGCCCAGCGGCGTGTTCTTAAACTTCGGCACGCAGTACCTCAATCCCAGCAGCGTGGACTATCGTGGCTACGGTTTTCCGTTGCGGTGCCTCTCGGAATAAACGGGTCAGACCGCCCCGGGCTTCCGCGGCTATTATGTAGGAACGCTAAGCAATACAGGTAGCAGCGGATTCAGCTGGTCTTCCGCCACGAACGACATTTACGGTCAATATTTTGACCTCGCCATAACTTCACTCTATCCGAGCAATTCGAGCGGTCGGGCTCACGGTCTTCAGTTGCGTTGCCTCTCGGAATAAACGGTACCGCTCGGCATTCGAACCGGGCTTCCGCGCACCTACGACAGGCAACCTGTGGAACATGGGTTGTCATGGATTTTGCTACTCTTCAACCGTCATCGGCTCCCAAAGCTTGTTTTTGAGTTTCGACCCGACCATACTCAACCCCGGCAGCAAAAACCATCGCGCCCACGGTCTTCCGTTGCGCTGCCTCTCGGAATAAACGGGGTGCCGCTCGGCACGCGAAAGCTAGCCGGGCCTACCCTTTCTGTGGCTTGACTTTGTGCGGGCGAAGCCTGCGGGGCCCACTGCAACGTTAGTTGCGGGCCTCCGCTGCGGGAGGCTTCGGCCCGCGCGACCCTAAAGGGTCGCAAAACTCCGCCACCAGCACCGCCCAAATCGGCTAAATTCAGCGACAAGTCCGGCGGTTCTACGAACCGCAAAAGCACAGCCCATTCGTTCTATACGCGACAACAGTTCGCTGCCAGCGGGGAGTGCAACGAGCCCCGACGAGTTGCAGTCCGCCGCGTGGGGTGGCGGCGAACTGCGCGGCTCTGCGAGTCGCAAAAGTTCAGCCCCAAATCCAAACCCCAAGCACAGCCAAAAGCAAAGCCCAATACTCCGCCCAAAGCCACGCCCCATACTCCAAAGCTACAACTCCATCGACATCACATCCCGCTCATCGATCCGCTCCCCATTGAGATAGACCTCGATCGAGATCGGCGCCACCCGACGCAACATATCCGACACCCCGCAATAACGCTGTTGCGACAACGCCACCATTTTCAGCGGTTTGGCCGGCTCTATCCCCTCCCCTTCGAACCGATACCTCAACCTCATCGCCGTGTACAGCGACGGCACCTCCTCCGTTTTGTCCGCCTCCGCCTCGATCTCGATCCGCGTGAAATCGACCCTCATTTTGCGCGCCAACGAAGCGATATCCATCCCCGTACACCCCGCCAGCGCCACCAGCAACAACGGCTTCGGCCGCGCCCCCAGATTCATCCCCCCCATCTCTTCCGACGCATCCACCACAATCGTGTGTTCGCCGATATGCGCATCATACTGCATCCCCCCCTGCCAATTCAAAACAACCTTGTCCATAACGAATTCTTTTGATTGAGAAAAATAGCGTATCAAAAATACGACCGAAAACGACACCTTGTACCCCCTCGAAGAAAAACACCCGGCCCCGCACCAAAAGAACCGCCTTATATCCCATCAGCCGGACATAAGGCGGTTCTCATTCATTCGGTCGGAAAACTCCGGAACCTCACCTAACGGATATGGTCGAAGCACCGCCGCTTCTTAGCCCACTCCTCCGCACTGTTTGTCGGGTTCTCCAGCGCATCGAGCTGAGCCACACACGCCTTGATATCCTTCATCAGCAAATCCGCCAGATCGATCCCAACCCCCTGCCGCGCCACGATCCGCATGATGATGACATCCTCCATATCGGCCGGCATCGTATAAGCCGGCACCTGCCAGCCCTGGATATGCAGCCGATCCGACAAATCGTACAGCGTCCATTTCCGATTCGGATCCTCCTTCAGTTTCCAGATAAAGAGCGGGTTCGGCATCTCATCCGAGAAGAATTCGAAAATCCCCATCTTTCGGAGCTCTTCCCGCAGGTAGAGACAGACATTCAGCGAGCTGGCCTGTACATCGTGATAACCGTTCCACCCGAGCCGGATCAACTGATAGTACTGCGCCAACACCTGATTCCCCGGCCTCGAGAAGTTGATCGAGATGCTCGGCACCTCTGCCCCCAGATAATTGACCGCGAAATTCATCTCCTTCGGCAGATACGACTTGTCTTTCCAAATCACCCATCCGAGCCCCGGATAGACCAGCCCGAACTTATGCCCCGACGTACTGATCGAGAGCACCCATTTGAGCCTGAAATCCCACTCGACCTCCGGATAGATGAACGGCAGGATGAATCCGCCCGTCGCCGCATCGACGTGGATACAGATTTCCCACCCGTTCTGCGTATTGAGTTTGTCGATCGCATCGTCGAGCGCCTTCACATCGTCGTTCAGCCCCGTGATCGTCACCCCCTGGATCGGCACCACACAGATGGTATTTTCGTCGCAGAGTTTGACGACCTGTTCCGGATCGAGCGTGATGTGCTCCGCCGTAATCGGCACCTGCCGCATTTCGACATCCCAGTAGATAGCGAACTTTTCCCACACCACCTGGAAGCAGGACGAGATCACGAAATTGGGTTTGTCGGTCGGTTTTCCAGCCGCCTGGCGCCGTTTTTTCCAACGGAACAGTGCCGACAGCGCCCCGAGCATACACGCCTCCGACGACCCCACGGTACTGGTACCCATACAGTACTGTTTACCGTCCGCCTCCGGCGAGTTCCACAGCTTAGCGATCATATTCACACACCGGCGTTCGATTTCGGCCGTCTGCGGATACTCCGTTTTGTCGATCATGTTTTTGTCCATGGTTTCGGACATGATTCGACGTGCGCTGTCATCCATCCAGGTAGTGACGAACGTAGCGAGATTCAGGCGGGAGTTCCCGTCGAGCATCGCTTCGTCATGAACGATCTGATAGGCGATATCCTCCGCCGTACCCTCCTTGGTTATCTCAGTTTTCGGAGCCACGCGTTGTTCTTCGTTCGAACCGAAGATAGGCGTGTCGATCACATCATTTTTGAGCATCGGGAACTTTTTCATGATTAGAATGTTTTTGAATGAGTTATTTAAATACTTCGTTCTCCTATTGTGGAGGACGCCCTGATACGTTCCAAATACTGTGCCATACCCGCCCGGTTCCGCGGCAAAATTTCGACCGCCCGCACCCTTCACCTACACATGAATATCACGGCTCCTTATCATAAAAATACCGACGAATCATGTCATTAAAAAATATATAAATACTATATTTGCAACTACATGCAGTCAATCCTCTCCATGAAATCGAACCTCAAAAAACTACTCCAAAGCGTAATCGCCTCCTCCATGGCAACTTTGGCAAGCACCTATGGAGCCAAAGCAATGCCCTCCTATCAGTTTGCAGATGACCTGTCCGATTCCTCAACAGACGAATATGGACAAGCCTCAAAAGATACGAACGTTAAAATGCTATTGCATTTGAATTCGGATGACACTTATACCCTGGCCGCTCATCGAAGCCACAGCTCACACCGCAGCCATAGCTCCCATCGCTCTCACAGTTCCCATCGCTCCGGCTCTTCTCATTACTCTCATTACTCCTCCACTACCTATAGTAACACATCGACCTCAACCATTTCACCAGCCAATTATACCTTAGGCTCCCGTACTTTGTCCTTGAATTCTTACGGAGCCGACGTAAAGGCGCTGGTCGATCTGCTCGTCAAACATAAATACATGGAGCCGAATTCGGCCAGCACAAATTATTCAGGATATGTTATTTTCGACATCAAAGTTCGGAATGCCATCCAAATCTTTCAAAAAGATGCCGGCATTGTTCAAGATGGTATTGCCGGCACTTCAACGATTGCCAAACTGCAAACGTGGGTACCAAAAACTTTCAACCTGGGAGATCGGTTGCTAAAAAAGGGAATGCAGGGAGCCGATGTAACACAACTAAAGAACATCCTGATCGACAAAGAATTACTCAACAAACCATTCGTAAAGGGCGAAATCAATTTTGACATCACTATCGAACAAGCCTTGAAACGATTTCAGGACAGCATTGGAATAGAAGCTTCCGGAGTAGTCGATACACAAACCCTCTATTTCCTGAAAAAATAAGATGACGGATATTCAACTCGATTCGCAGGGACGAGTAGTGCTTTGCGTCGACCTCTCCATTTACGCAGAACGAATTGTCGACAAGGTACTCTATTGGTGGAGCAGCGATTACACAATTACCCGAATAAACAATCCAGGTACGACACTCCAAAGCATTACGTTCGCCGCCCCCGTTCCCATTCTGCAGGAACAATTCCAATCAATCGCACAGAAACTCAGCGCCGATTTCATTGACTATAAAAATCGGGCGATCGTCGAGTCGGAAACACGCGATTTAAGGAATATCCTATATGCCAAAGCGTTCGCCAACAGCGACGATTTCGTGGAATTCGAATTCGACGAGTGATGGGATACTCTCTGCTGCCGTTCCGATTCCATGTCCTTCGCAACCGGGAATTACTTGTCAATGACCTCGGCGATTATCTGTTATTGCCTCGCGGAAGCGTACAACGCATCGTCGACCGACAAATCCGGCCCGACGAAGAGCTGTACAAAGACCTTGCCGCCTCGTTCTTTATAAGCGAGCGTCCACTACCGCGTTTGCTTGATACGATGACAGTTCGGCTCGCGACACGCAAAGCCTTTCTCGACCACTTTACGGCGTTGCACATATTCGTACTGACGCTTCGCTGCAACCAGAACTGCATCTATTGTCAGGCTTCGAGCAAAGAGAGTTGCCGTGAGGAATACGACATGAGCGAAAAGACGCTCCGACGAGCCGTCGATCTGATGTTTCGTTCGCCATCGCCATCGCTGACAATGGAATTTCAAGGAGGCGAACCGACCTTAGTGCCGCACCTGATTCGTAAGGGTATCGAATATGCGGAGGAGAAGAACCGCATTGAACAGCGACGAATAACTTATGTGATTTGTACGAACTGCGTTAATCTGACAGGCGAAATTCTCGACCTATGCAAACAATATGGAATCGTCATTTCCACCTCTCTCGACGGGCCTCAATTTCTACATAACCGCAATCGAGGGAAAACGGATAGCTACCAGCGCGTCGTGAGCGGAATCGCAAAGGTACGAGAAGAGTTGGGCGAAGGACGTGTTTCCGCGTTGATGACGACCTCGGAGTATTCGCTCGACTATCCGCGTGAGATTATCGACGCCTATCGTGAAAACGGATTCCACAGCATCTTCATTCGGGCGCTTAATCCTTATGGATTAGCAAAAGAAAATGATGACTGGACTGCTTACTGCGACCGATTCGTCGCATTCTACAAGCAGGCGTTGGAATATATCATCGAAATCAACACGTCTGGCGAAGTATTCGTCGAAGAGTTTGCAACGCTCATATTGCGGAAGATTCTGACTCCTTTTCCGATCGGTTTCGTCGATTTGCAATCGCCGTCGGGCATCGTAAACGGAGTGGCTGTATATAACTATGACGGATATGTCTATGCCTCCGACGAATCGCGTATGCTGGCCGAATACGGCGACCATACATTCCGTTTGGGACGAGTGAGCGACCGTTACGAAGATCTGTTCTATGGCCGCAAAGTACAAGAAATATCGCAGTTATGGTCGACCGAATATATCGCAGGCTGCGCCGATTGCGCGTTTCAGTCGATCTGCGGGGCCGATCCCGTACGCAACCACTCCACGCAAGGCGATATGTACGGATTTCGCCCTACCTCCAATTTCTGCCGCAAACATAAGGCGATTATCGAGTATATCTTCGAGCTGCTGACCGAACGCAGAGAGGAGGTCCTGCCTATTTTCAAGAGTTGGATTACAGGAACACGCGGATAATGAGAGATACGATCGACATAACCTCGAACGACAATGCGCTGTTCATCACCTCGCAGTGCAACAACCGATGCGTCATGTGCTGTCAGCCGCCTTTGCAGCGGAACGATCTGGATGGCTATTTCCGCAGAAATATGGAGTTGATAGACTCCGCACCGCCGGAATTGCCATCCCTCGGCATTACGGGCGGAGAGCCGACTTTACTCGGCGATCGGCTATTCGATATGATCCGCCATATCAAGACGAAGCTGCCCGATACCGAAATCCATCTGCTGACGAACGGGCGGGCTTTCGCCGATAAAACATATGCACGGAAACTTGCAGCCTGCGGAGTCGAAAAGATGCTGCTTGGCATTCCGCTCCATGCCGACAATGCCGCAGACCACGATGCCGTTACACAAGTTCGAGGTTCGTTCGCCGAAACAATGCTCGGCCTGTATAACCTCGGTCGTTACGACATAGGAATCGAATTGCGGTTCGTTATCACCCGCATGAATTATCGGCGCCTGCCTAAACTGCCGAATTTCATTTACCGCAATCTGCCGTTCATCGAGTTTATTTCGCTCATGGGATTGGAATACACGGGGTATACGATAAAGAACAGAGACACCGTATGGATCGACCCGCTGGATTATCAGACCGAATTGATGCAGGCCGTTACGGAGCTACATGACTGGCGTATGGACGTTTCCATCTTCAACCTGCCGCGATGCGTACTTCCCGAATCACTATGGCCTTTCGCCCGCAAATCCATATCGGACTGGAAAACGAAATACCTAGATATTTGTAGCGACTGCGTGGAGCAGACGGAGTGTTGCGGGTTATTCGCCACATCGCAAGTACAAAGTCAAGGCATTAAACCAATAATTTAATGTTAAAATCCGTATACTGCACCGCCAGAGCAGGTAGCATCTAAAATCGTATTTGCGAGAGTTTTCTTTGACCACGCTTGGATCTTCGGGATTTGACAATAGTCTGTCCCCATCCATAGACAAGACACCTCAAGTCCCAGCCCATATTCGAGGCCACTCTATTCTATACAATTTGCTTACCAGATATTAAATCCTGTACTTTCATATCATTCCAAAATTTTTCATATATGGCTATCATACGTTGAGTTATCGCTCTGAAATGATTTTGAACCTTATCATCATATATACGCTTATCGATTTGTTCCCAAAATTTCCAATCGCAGCCTATAAAGGAAATTTCTCTCATATCTTTCTCCGACAATCTTTCTCCAGGTGACAATCTATGTCCTTCGCGCCTATTCTGTTCCAACGATATGGCTCTTAGATTACCAATCGTATAGTTCCAATCTTTGATAGCTTTATTACAATACATTTTGCGGTACACCCATTCGCTCGGATAGATATGATCCCAATCCCAAGGAGTGTTCGTATCTTCTATACTATCCATCTGGTTATAATCGCCAAATACCTCGTTGATATAGGTTCGCTGGGCAAATAATACAAGCGACCGACAAAATCGTATTACATTGAGGAACTTAGAAAAACAAGTATTAAATACACTTTGATCGCTTATTGAGGAATCAATTCGACGGTAGTAATCTATGATCTTCGTGCCTACACCTTCAGCTAATATTTCCCATTTTGAAGGATTATCACAAACAAAGAGTTGCTCTACACCCTCCTGGGTATAATAATCTCTAAGTAATTGGGGCGGAAGAAGAGCATTGACTCCACATCGGTTGCTATTCAGCTCTATTTGTTGATCAATTGGCAATTCCCAATAACTGTCAGTTTCCACCTCCCTCCACATGATGGAGATATTTGCAATGCCAAACCAGTGAAAAATCAAAAGTTTTGCTGTTATTTTCAAACTAATATCAGTTGTTATTTTAATCGACGTATGCTTTCTAAGCCAGCAAAGTAAGAATAAAAATAAATCCGGCGATTTGTTTATCAACTGTTTAACAATTACAGGCGGCATCCGTCCCTCAAGCGATTCCTTACATTGTAAAATATTGATTGCCTGAGTGAACAAGTTTGAGGCATTAGTATTCTCGCCTTCATTGACAAGACACATTAAACCCTGTTTAAACTGCTCATTTTTCAGTCGTTGCTGAAATTGCCGCACATTCATTTTCACAGGATAGTTATTTCCGTCAATTTCACTCCACACCATACGAGACACCAAAGAAATTACCCTTGTAGGCTTTACAAAATTCAGCCCTATTTTTTCCACCAATTGCTTAGTATCAGGAAACGTAGCTTTATATATAGAATAAATCAAATCATCTCCCGAAAGAGATGTTCCAGCAGAATTGATGCGTACAAATAGAGTCGGATTGTCCGTCGTTTGTTCTTCATTAAGAACACTATCTGAGATAATATCGCAACTTATCTTCCGTCGTATGGCACGTTTTACAACAACCAGCAACTCTTCGATTTTACTTTTGGAATTTTCTAATATTTTCAAATACGCACTTTTATCTTCAAAATTACCCAATTTCGTAGATATAGTATCGGGAAGATATCGTTTTACCATATCAATGACTTCTTCCGTTGTTTCTGCCTCTATAAAAAAACATAACGGTAAAGGACAGTTGGCATCATACGGATATACGGAAGTATTGGCAAAAGAGGTGTATTTTTTACTTGTGTTTTTCGGATCTTTTTGGAATAATTCAAGTGCCTTGTACCGATCCGACACACTCATCCTTAGACCCTGATCTTTAGCCTGATATCCCCAAGGATGCGATCTTGTCACTAAACGAAGAAGATACTTTCTTGTGTCCAGATCTATTTTGTGATCAATATCTATCCACAGAACCGGCAACTGATCTTGAATTGACCATGCTTTTGATGCAGTTTCGGTAAACGGATTATAAAATCCTAAAAATATCGAAGTAGCCCGTTGCTGTCCATCCATCAGATGATATTTTCCAGAATTAGTCTTTGAAAGCAAAAAAGACCCGACAGGATACTCTCTTAACAGAGAGTCCCATAAATTTTCAATTTGCATAGCATTCCACACAAAGCCTCGTTGAATTGCAGGAAGTTCAACTTCTGATCGATGCGGCCTCAATTGCCAATCAGCTATTACCTGTAATAAAAGTTTATCCTCCATATTACACAACCATAATTATAAAACAACAACCTAAAGATATAAAAATATTATAAATTCTAAAAATAGCCATAAATCCATCCTGAATCAATAGAAAGCAAAGCATACTTCAGACAAAAGATATCTCGAAATGAGTATTTCTGCCATCAGAACTCAAGTACTGCGATTCGGCACACAGAAAGAGTGCTTGCATCGGCATCCGCTTGCTATGGCGCAAAAGCAGAACAATCCCACATATTGTTGATATACAGAATTATTTGACAACTATAACTTCTCAATCGGTGATATAACAAAAATAGATATTGACAAATATACTGATGAGTATATAGAAGAAGCTTGGAATGTCGTATGTCCCTATTGTGCAATAGATGATTTAGCCTATCTTGCCGATAATGAAACCGATAAAGACAAAAAGGCGTCATTGTGTAGGGATGCAATAGAATATAAACCGATACACGCCGCTATGTCGCATACGTCTCGCTTAACGCATGCGGCAAAAAGGCGGCTTACGGCAACATTATGAAAATATTAAAGCGCGGATTATTCAATTGCTCAATAATGTATAATGGCGGATACGGTCAGCAAAGAGAAACGTTCGGAGATAATGTCCCATGTAAGGGAAAAAGAGACGAAACCCGAAATAATATAGTCCGAAAATATTTGTTCGCGCGCAGTTTGAAAGATCGGAAGAATGTAAAGCGATTGCCGGATACGAATGGGTGTTACTTCTGCGATTTTTTAGGTCGCCGGCCTCAGCGCGCAGCGAATGCCGTAGGCAGGCCCCCCGAGGACAAACCTCGCAGAATTGGGGCGGTGAACGAGGTGCTACTTTTGCGACCTTTAGGTCGCCGGCCTTGTCGCCCAGCGGCTTTACCGCTCGGGCGA